>NZ_JVDT01000151.1 GCF_001076885.1 Bacillus sp. 522_BSPC | reverse complement strand
GACAAAAAGGATATTTATTCTCCCACAAACATTTTACTCATACGCCTTATTCTACAATGGAAAGGTTTCTTAAATAATGACACGATACCTTTTTCCAAAGTCACAAACTATCTTAAATTTATAGAAATATAATTACCATAGGGACATATTGATGAATTACTATCATAAAAAGCACTAAAAATAAAATAAATCATTTTATACTGCTGGATATAAACATTGACGCATCCTGATTCATAAATATGCGATTACCATGATAAAATGTTTTCATTTTGGACAACTTAAAACCTACTTCGGATAATATTTTTTTTAATTCTTCATGGGAAAAACCGTTATGAACTTTTGGATGACTAATATTATCATTTTTATCAAAATCAACAATAATTAGCTTACCGTCAGTGTTTAAGATAGAAAACAATTCCTGTAATATTCCTTTCGTATCTGGAATATGAAGAAGGACCAAAGACATGAGAATAATATCTGCTTTTAATTCCGTAGTATTTTTCGTAAAATCGGAATAAAGTACGTTTGCGTTCCTAATACCTTTTTGCACTATTTTCGCTTTCGCAATCTCCAGCATTTGTTCCGATGAATCGACTAGCAAAATCGAATCCACCACGTCGGTTAATTCTAAACTAACGAGACCAGTACCACTCCCATAGTCGATTAAAGATTGGGATTTACTGTTTTCTAATTCTGTCCTTACTTCCTTCGCGATAACTTTCGCCAATTCTATTCTATCTTCTGTATCATATCTTTTTGCAAGCTGTTCAAATACATTCGTTTCCATCTTTCGGCCCTCCAACTTTAAACATTGAATATTCTAGCAATAATCAACCGTTAAAGTACAATTTAGCGTTGGTATGCGTTGATTCAACATATATTACCAAACTCTTATAGCCCACCATAACGTCTTTTTCGATTTCTATATTCTTCTACCGCTTGTAGAAAGTCCTTCTCAGAGAAATCTGGCCACAGTATATCAGTAAACCAGAACTCCGTGTAAGCAAGCTGCCATAGCAGGAAATTACTTAGACGTTTTTCCCCTCCTGTTCGAATAAGGAGGTCCGGTTCTTTCGTACCTGATGTATATAGGTAGTCTGAAAACTTCTGTTCATCCAATTCTTCTAGTGAAAATTTTCCATTGTTTATATCCGAAAACATCTCTTTCATCGCATGTAAAATCTCGTGTCGGCTTCCATAGTTTAGTGCAAAATTAAGCAAAAGGCCGTCATTATACCGGGTACGTACCATTGCATCCTCAATGGCTTCACGTGTATGAGCTGGAAGCTTTTCCATATCCCCAACTATTTCTATGCGCACATTATTAGCAATCAGATCTGGTAGATAAATAGATAGAAACTCCTTAGGAAGCCTCAATATGAACTCAATCTCGGTCTTTGGACGTTTCCAGTTTTCTGTAGAAAACGTATAAAGTGTGAGAACCTTCACCTTGCATTTAACTGCTGTCTTAACAATTTTTACGACAGTAGACACGCCTTCTTTATGACCAGCCATTCTCGGCATGGCTCGCTTCTTTGCCCAGCGTCCGTTTCCATCCATAATGATGGCAATATGTTCCGGTATAGTATCATTCGGATAATGGACGAATCCTTCTGCTTGTTTGTTATTGAAAAAAGGTAGTTTCATTGATTTCCCTCCTTTCGAAAAGTTTTTTTATATTTCTATTCCTCCAATATGTCATGATGCTTTCTGGGAATCCTTTGATGTCCTGCTTATTCACTATCTTTATCCCTACGATATTCTAAGATTTCTCCAGGTTGACATTCTAAAGCCCTGCATATTCCCTCTAATGTGGAAAGTCGAATGGCTTTGGCTTTTCCATTTTTCAAAATAGATAGATTTGCCATCGTGATTCCAACCTTCTCTGAAAGTTCGGTCACGCTCATTTTCCTTTTCGCTAACATCACATCAATATTAATTACAATTGCCATTTCATTCACCTCAGACTGTTAAATCATTTTCTGATTTTATATCAATCGCTTGTTGTAAAAGTCTTTGAAGAACAGCTGCAAAGACCGCAATTACGATGGAAGCAAAAATCGGAATCATTCCAAATAAGATAAGACCTGGAGCATCATCTGACTGAGCCAAGAGAAAAATGAAAGGCATCATTAGTACATATAAGCTGCAAATGATAATTGCATCTTTCTTTATATGGCTTAATGCCTTTACAGACATTACCGAGAAAGCTTCATTCCTATCAATATAACCCAAAAGTCTAAAAGTCTGATAAAGAGCCATATAAAACGGGATTGTAGATAGATATATTCCAATTACAATCGGATATAGAATATGGGCATAATCTGGATTTACTGGATTCTTAGCCAAGTCATACATTCCCCATAATCCTAAAACAAGAACTGGGGTTCCAATAAGAACGACAGCTATCTTTAAAAAAAGTGTTGTTCCTCTTTTCATAAAAAAGCACCTCTCCTATTTATTATCTTATTGAAATTTACCATATAATTTATCGTTTTACAATAAATTTTTATTTAAATTTATACTTTTTTTATTGATAAACAGGTTGGATGATTATTTTAAACTTATACATATTCATTTTTCTGCTAAAAAAGATTCTGTAAAAAAGGCAGTCCAATTCATTGTGAAGTGGACTGCAGAATAGTTTGCTACCTTAATTTTTCTATTACATAAAATGTTAACCAATTTCAATCCAATAACGCTGAACAATCTCCTTCCCTTCTGCGGAAATCACCTCATTTTCTAACACTCCACCCACTTTTTGAATCGTTTTAGCAGAGGCGATATTTTCTTTATCACATGTTACTAAGACTTTATTTAGGCCCAGTTTTCTAGCTTCTAATAAACTCAGTCGCAGCTGCTCTGTCGCATATCCTTTCCTGCGCTCATCTGGATGAATGCTATAGCCAATATGTCCACTTTCCATCAACAATTCTGGGGTTAATCGATGGCGAATATTAATAAGTCCAATTAATTTCCCATTGCTAATGCTTAAAAATTGAGTGGCAGGAACTCGATTTGGAGGTAGGTTATCACCATTTTCCTGGCTAATAACTTTATTAAGCCATTCCTGAAAGTCGGTATAATTTTGCAAGGAGCTGCCGCCATAAAGGTGTTCTTCTATATGTAAAAATGCTGTTCTATATTCCATTAATTGTTCCCAATACTGCTCAGATGGTCTCACTAATTCCATTAATATCGCCTTCTCTCTATCTATTTTTATCTTTCATCTAAATTTCTAACTTTTCCATCCATCTTCCCTAGTTCTTTCATGCTTTAATCCACATTAACATAAATTACCTATTCTCTGATAATTTTACAGCAATTCATCCAACTTTCAATCCCCTTTGCTTATAGATGTTAAAATATCTATTTGTAAAAAAATCGAGTGCAAAAATTTTACACTCGATTTCAACTTTATCCTTTTTTCCCTTTCCAAGAATCCTTCAATGACACAATTCTATTGAAAATTAATTTTTCTTCTGTTGCATATTTATCTACACAAAAATAACCGTGTCGCAAAAATTGGAACCTATCTTCGATTTTTGCGTCCTTCATCCAAGATTCAATTCGGCAATGGTTTAGTGTAACTTTAGAATTGGGATTCATTTTTTCCTCCCAAGTTTTTCCCGCATCTTTCACAATCATTTCGTCTTCAAATAATTTTTCGAAGAGATTCACTTCCACTAATTCACTATTTATAGCGGAAACCCAATGAATCGTTCCTTTTACTTTCCGCTCAGAAAATCCTGTTCCACTTTTGGTCTTTGGATCATAAGTACATCTGAGCTCGATAATTTCACCTGTAACTTCATCTTTAATCACTTCATTACACTTGATGAAATACGCCCCTTTTAATCGGACCTCTGCATGTAAAGCTAATCGTTTAAACCCTTTTATTGGGACTTCCATAAAGTCTTCTTTTTCGATATAAATCTCTTTTGAAAAAACAACCTCTCTATTTCCTAATGCAGGATTTTCCGGATTATTTTCCATTGATAAAAGCTCTGTCTTGTCCTCAGGATAATTGGTGATCGTCACCTTTAATGGATTTAATACTGCCATCACTGTATTTACTTTTGATTTTAATTCTCTCCGAAGCGTACTTTCCAACATTGCTATGTCAGCTGTACTTTGATTTCTTACAAATCCAAGTTCATCAACGAAGGTGCGAATACTTTCTGGGGTAAAGCCTCTTCTCCTAAGTCCACGGATTGTTGGTAATCTAGGGTCATCCCACCCATCTACCAGCTTCCCTAACACTAATTCCCTTAAATATCGTTTACTTGTTACAACACCAGTTATATTCACTCTTCCAAATTCACGTTGTTTTGGCGCTTCCTTTATTTCTAGCTCAGTCAATACCCACTCATATAAAGGTCTGTGGTCTTTGAATTCAATGGAGCATAAGGAATGGGTAACACCTTCGATTGCATCTTGAAATGGATGAGCAAAATCATACATTGGGTAAATACACCAATCATTCCCGGTTCTATAATGACTAGCATGAATAATCCGGTAAAGAATGGGATCTCTTAAATTGATATTTGGGGAGGCCATATCAATTTTGGCTCGTAATACATGCGATCCTGTTGGAAATCCTCCATTTTTCATTCTCAAAAATAAATCGATATTTTCCTCTATTGTCCTGTTTCGATAAGGACTATTTTTACCATGCTCTGTAAGTGTTCCGCGGTATTCCTTTATTTGCTCAGGAGACAAATCACAAACATATGCTTTTCCTTTCTTGATCAAACTCAATGCTGCATGAAATATTTTATTAGAATAGTCAGACCCGTAAAAAATCCGTTCTTCTGGAGAATATCCTAGCCAATTAATATCCTCTATAATCGAATCCACATATTCCATATCTTCTTTTAAAGGATTGGTATCATCAAAGCGCAGATTAAAATTCCCGTTGAACTTTTGCGCAATCGCATAGTTCATATGGATGGCATATGCACTGCCGATATGCAGGTAACCATTTGGCTCAGGGGGAAATCTTGTGCAAATCGTTCGATTCAATGCACTATTTTGTATATCCTCTGCCACCATTTTTTCCAAATTATTATCTAATTTTATTTCTCCCTTCATTTTCATCCCTCCATCTATTTTGAAAAAATTATTTTATCCAATAAAAAAAATCCCACCCCCAAGACAATTAGTCTTGAGGACGAGATTTAATATCCGTGGTGCCACCCCAGTTTTTTAATATGTCGCCATATTAAACTCTTCCGGTACGGTAGTTACCTACTTATACCCTAGCTCTATAACAGGAGCACCTGTCACACTATCCCTTCAACATAAGTTCCAATGTGAATGCTCAGAGTCTTGGTTCAATAAGTAATTCTTACTCCTTTTCAGCAGCTGGAGCTCTCTTTAAAGAATTAGGTTATTTACTCTTCTCTTCATCGCTTTTGCTATTTTTTGGATTTAAATTATTCCTATGATAACAAGGTAATTTCTGTTTGTAAAGGTAATATATTCATTAAATTAAAAAATAAACAAAAATCCATATCACAAAAATGCTCTTAGTCTTATATAAGACTACAATTTAATCCCCATATCTTTTGATTGGATAATATAATAATTATCCGATTCCCACTTATAATGACCCACATTAAAATCTTTTCGGTTGATTAAATCCTTGAAATCATGTGGGATAGTGCATTCCCAATTTAAATTTTCTATCTTAATAGGAAAATTGTCATCATTAGGATTGGGTGAGTGGATATAGACTGCATCTAAACCTGCCTCTTCTTCCACTAACCCTATCCATGATTGATAAGGTTTATCGAATGTGCTGAGCTTTTCTAATAAACTGTTATACAAAAAGATATGTGCTTTTATATGCTCTCTTCTTATTTTCCCGCTATGATTCCCATACCCGTAAAAATCAAGATGGGTATGCCAAGCATCAAACCAAGCATCTTGGCTAAAGTCTAAATCGTATTGCTCTACGTTTAAGTCTCTCCACAAGTTGCGAAAATAACGCTTTTTCCCTCGAAACTTTTTCAAAAACAGTTGCCTCCTATTGAACAAATTTATATTTGCCTATTTGGAACAATTGAAAAAGCCACATGGTTTTGATATTCCCAAACTGTCTATGTATCGGTCGTTCCATCTACAAATATGTTTAAAGAAATTCTTTAATATCGATACTTTCGTTACTACGGCTATCAAAAAAATATCCGAAATTGTTGTAAACACATCCTGGTAAGGAAATGAGAATATTCCCCCTCTATCTTATAAATCCATCTGATCAACATTTAATTCGATTAAATTACCATCGGGGTCCGCACAGAAAATCTGAGCAAATCCACTTACTCCATATGGTTTTTCAATGATTTCTATATTATTCTGTTTTAACCAATTCAGCGTATCATAGTAGTTCTCTACTCGAAGTGCAAAGTGCCCTTCTTTGCTATTTAGAGTTTTATTTGTTCGAATGGTTTGCGACTCAGGATAAACAATTAAGTGAAGTTGCTGATTCTCTATTTGGTACCAGGCACCTGGAAAATCAAAATCAGGACGTTGTAATTCTTTTAAACAAAGAATTTTCTCATAAAAATATTTGGCTTTTTCCAAATCCGTAACTGTAAGACTTACATGATGGAGCGATTTGTATTTAATCAAGATGCTTCACTTCCTTATTTATTTTTTCTATAAATAGACATCTCCCACTTTATGGAGATTTTAGAACAGCTAAGTCTGTAATAGTTCGACAATTACATTCAATAATCCTTTTCGTTTTACTTCCCATTTTTTAGAAAGGCACTTTTATTTCTTCATTCCATTTAACAGGAGAATAGTAAGTTATTCACTAGTTAAAATGGGCTTTTTTATATCGATTTCGTATATTTTATAGCCTATTTCCCATTTATGATCTTTCGTGACTGTCATTGTACAAGAATAAGGCACTTTCTTACCATATGCATCCAGTTTAGGAATATCATCAAATGTAAATATTTCGTCTGTATCTAACATTTTGAAGATTGCTTCAGCAGAGCGGCCTGATGTATCTATGTCAATAACACACTCTCCTTTCACCACATCGTATTCTTTAAACAGCATATATTTTAGACTTGGCAAAGTGAAAGTGAACAGCAAAATGCCTAATAACAAGACACCTATAATTTTTGCTACTTTCATTAAGGGAAACTCTTTATCGAAGTACATAGCAACTATGTAATATAATGACCCAAAAACGAATAAAGCTCCAAGTAAGAGCATTATGAAATACATAACCATTTTCTAATAATCCCTCTCTTTCATTGAGTATACGAGTGAAAGGAGGAAATGTTTCAATTAATTTATTTTTACAGCTTATAAAAACTAAAGAATAGGATAAATCAAATCATATATCCGCTTAAAATAAAAAAAACAGGCCCCTATTAGAGACCTGATTCTTCCCTTTATTAATTCGCTTTTTGCTTAACTTCCAAATGAAAAGAATAAATTTCACTAGCACCAATTAAGCGAAATCCTTTTCCTTGTACATAATCAAACTTTAAATCCTCGTTAATATGCTTAATTGTTAAGGGATCTAAATAAATCGTTAAGCCATTATCTTCAAAGGCTGTATCGCCTTCTTGTGGAAAATCAACCGCTAAATCGAAATTATAAACATAGCTGCAGCCACCGCTAAAAATTGTGTTTAACCGATAAACTGCACCTTCAGGAACTTCATAACTACGAAATTTTTCAACAGCAGCATCTGTGATTGTTACCTTCATTTTGCCATCTCCTACCTATTTTTACATCTTATATATACTATTCCAATATAAGAATGTAAATCATCTTACTTTCAGCATAATGGATTTCGCAAAGGGTTGCAAAAAAACTGCTTTCTGATGTATGGATAAAGAAAAATATTGATAAAAAAATTAGTTTTCTAGAAACTAATATCCGTATCGTTCTCCTTTTTTCAGATCTAACAGATGATTGTTAATCGAAACAGTATTTTCATTTTCCCACTTAACCTCTACATTTTCGATATTATCTTGATAATATATTCTCTTTTTAAACCATAGTGGACCGTTTAATTCTCCCCTAACTCCAAATGACCCCATTGCCCCGGCATCATATCGGTAAAAATCTAATGTGTTCGTTCCTTCAGGAGATTGTACTTTTTCCAAATGCTTGTTTGCTCCAAACCCAGAGGCAAATAATACAAACAAGGTTGCAAGTAAGAATGCAATGGAAAGGATGGCGGATAAAATGACCGTTAACCAACTTCTTGTCTTTGTGCGCCTATTTCTTTTATCTTTAAAACCAATAATAGCGAAAATAAAGGCTACTACACTAAATATAAGTAAAATATAATTTGGAGGTGCAATCAACCAAGTGTTGTTAATATTTGAATACAAGGAGTAAGCTCCTAAGACTAAACAAACAAGTATTAAATATAATGACCATACATTATAGCTCTTTTCCATAAAGCTCCCCCTATTTAAAATGTTCATCCATGCTATCTATTCATTTGTTAAATTCTCAAGTCTAATTCCGATCTAAAAAAAGCAGAACATAACTACCTGCGCCAACAAAAATAGCTAGTTTAATAGTGAAAAACATCCAAAATTCAAATGTTGTTAGTTTTCTTTGCTTTTTATTCCTTTTTAAATGCCAATAATAGAAAAAAGTGCATAGTAATAGCAATACCACCGATAATTGATTGATTGTTTCTAATAGATTGATCATCATAAACACCTCTAACTAGTTGTTTAGATTTTACGGTTAGATATGTATGCTTTTATGAAAAAAACTTTTTTTTATTGTATTTTACTTCGCTTCAAATGCCTATACAGATGGTCACTACCAATCAAAATTAAAATCCCCATCGCAACATTATTAACTATCATTTTGAAAGGATGAAGTCCTTCTAAATTATTAATCACCATTGCTGATAATATCAGTGTAAGAACAACGAAGTTTAAAATTTTGTTTTTCATAAGTAATTCACCCTCTTATTAAATCATTATCTTTAAATACTCCGGTTCCATTTTTACCTTTTGGCATATATTTTGTAAAAAAGGGTGCCATAATTAATAGAATAACATTGATTAGCCAAACGGTAAGCCCTGTATACTTTAACCAATAAGCTAATAAACTGAATATACTTATAAGAAAAAAGCAAATATGTGTTAAAGCACTTTTAATTCCCGTTATTCCTGTATTTTTCCTCTTTTTAATTACGATAATTAGCGAAGAAACAAGAACGGTTATTAATATTAGTGATAAAATAGTCTTCAACCAATAGCATGCTCATACCTTTTCTATTTGTTATCTATTTATACGTTTTAGAACGTAATTAAGTTTCACGCAAAAAAAGACAAGCCTTATCAACGATCAGAATTTATTATTTAATAGCTGGCTTTCTTACAATAAAAGTAACAGCATTTATTTTTAGCAATACTACCTTTTCATCACGGACAATTGTATATTCCAACGGTTTAACTACTTGGAACAACACTTCCCACCCTCTATAGATTCTACTTAGTGTATGTATCATATCTTCCGTTTTCTTATTTATTTCCATCATTGCATCTAACTTTTTATTCGTTGCCAGTTCGATTTCTTCTATCTCAGAATTAACAATCAAGCAGTTTATTCCATCATTTTTTGTTCCGACTGCCATCTGTTTCAATACATCTTCAAAAACCTCATCTGATTCGACGTGCTCCAAAGTGGACACAGCAACAATGAGATCAAATTCATTTTCATCGATTACATAATGGCCGATATCTGCCTTTCTCATTTCAATGATTCCTTCAACCTTATATTCTTTGCTATACCGTTTCAAATTTTCTAAAGTGGAATCTAATAGATCAACACAAATGACTTTCCCGTTCTTACCTTTAATTCTTGCGCAATGGGAATACTGTTTCTCCCAACAGCTGAACCTAAATCCAGTACCCGCCTATTTTCAGTATTAGGAAAAAATCTAAAACAACTTTTACCGGCTTATATAACCACGATCCTTCTTCAAACAACTTATATTTTTCATAAAAATAATCATTGTATTTCTTTTCTTCTTTTCGGAATAAATCTAATCTAGACACATATAGCCCTCCATTCTTCTAATAACTTTCTCCATATATAGCTAATATTCAGAGTAAAATCCGCCTCTAGTCTTTTATTTAAATCCTCCCGCAACATACTGATAATTCAGATTTCTTTTAAACCCATCTTCCCTAATTTATTTAAAGTGGCAATCTTTGGCTTACTTTTAGCTATTACACTTAAATCTCCCTCATTAAATACGACAGCAACACCATCAGGAAGTAGTATATAAGTTTGTTGATTTTTCTTTAAACAAGCTTCTATTAATAGATCATCTTTAGTGGAGTAATGGCACCATATTGAATAATTTGCAACTAAATTTAATCCTGCATATACATAAAACGAGTAATTTTCACCACAAGTATGTAAAATATTATTTCCAAGCACTATTGCCCCTGCACTTTGACCATATATTGTACCGCCGTTGTGAAAATATAAGCTTAGTAATTGATCAAAACCAGATTCCTTAAGATCATTTAATAAAGAAAGAGTGTTTCCTCCACCGATATAAACTGCTGAAAACTCGTTTAATTCTTCTATTGTTTTCCCATTGATATCTGTCCACATTGTTATATTATGGATTCCCAAAGGACGAAACATTTTCTCTATATAGACTAAACTAGATTCATATGTTCTTACTTTCGAGTCTCCTGCTATAGGTAGATATAATAACGGTTTGTCCTTATTGATCAATTGCACAAAATACTGATTAATTTCAAAGGTCTGTTTTAAATCTCCACCACCGGACAATATTATAATCCCCATAAATTTTGCTTCTCCTTAAAATAAATATGTTCTATCTTACAATGATAGTAATTAATTGATATATCTAAAAAATCTTTTTTATCTGATTCAATGTTAATTTCTAGTAACGGGAGAACAAATGAGCAGAGAAATACTGATTAACTAATTAAAAAAGTCGAAATCCAAAGATTTGGCTACAATAATGGAAAAACCATCTTCATTTCTTTATAAAAGCTAAACTTCTCGGCTTTTTTAACGGCTTTACAGAGATAGGAAAAATGGCAATTGTGAATGGAAGAATACACAACAAATAATATAATACCTGGAATCAAGCTTACTGTTACAAATCCAATTCATAATATTTAAATGAAGCCACATACTAAAAACGGAGGTGAAAAATATGAAAACGAAGGATAATTTTTTAGAAGGCGCTAAAATCACGGACGATGCTCATACATATGGGCCGACTAATGGGGGGAGTGAAAAACACCATTCTCCTCAATCTGTTCCAAATAAGGAAGCAGCTAAATCAGGCAAACAACAGTAATAGAACACAATCATCTATGGAAAAAGAAAGCATGATCAAGAATGATTATGCTTTCTTTTTCCATTGTTATCGTAGGAATAATTCGATCTTCCATTACACATATCTCTTACTTTTCAATCATTGACAGCAATACTTTTTCCATTTCTTCTTTAGACATTGTATCTGCAGTTAAGATGATTTTATATCCTTTTTCAGGTACTATTACCCTCATCCCAACAAACGGCCATTCATCACTAGGGGAAACATAATCCACCTGAAATCCATTTATAAAATAAGAATCAGGCTGTTCAAAAAAACCGGACTCTTCCATTTCTAAATCAGCTTTTTGATTTACATTTAGCTGTTGGGTTGAAATTCTAGACGCGCCATCGCTATATTCTAATGAAACAATCGGTTCTTCCCCTTCCTTATATATAGCAAAGCTTTCATCTACTTGTTTATATCCTTCTGGTAGATAAGTAGGTTTTATAATAGGAAAACTTGCGAATACCTGTGCTTCCTTAAGAGCAAATTTCTGTTCATAAGTACTTTGTAATTCTTTAATTTCATGTAGTCTTTTAGCTTCTTTGCTATCTGGCTGTCGATTTTCTTTATTTTTCTTTTTCCATGTCTCAGCCTGTTCTGTATACAATTGACTATACTGTTTGAATTCTTCGTTGGTTAAATTCTCCTTCGCTATTTGCATGCTGCGCTCAAAGAAATCTAATTCTCCTTGAGTTTCTTCGGGATATGCTTTCATTAGATTCTCTTTCGACCCAAATAGCTGACTAATGAAAGATTGTGCAGCATCTGCCATGTGCGAACCACCAAAAGCTAGACTCGCTCCAATTATCATTAACGAAGCTACAGATGCAAGTACCCACTTAGGGTAGTTTTTCTTTCGCTTTTCTTCTCTATCTAATTCCTGATCTATTTTTTCGAATGTTTCTTTTTTAAACTTTTCCAGATTCACTTCATGCTTAAAGTACATCTTTGCTAATCTTAATTCTTTTTCTTCCATTTCCATCCTCCTTCATTCTATTACTTAATAATTGACGACCTCTAGCAAGTCTAGATTTTACTGTGCCAACTTTAAGATATAAAACGTCTGCTATTTGCTGAATCGATAGCTCTTCAAAATAGAAAAGTGTAATAGGCAAACTATAAGGTTTCGGTAAATCATAGACAGCATTATGTATTTCTTCTTCCTGTACACTTCGGAGATAGGAGTCTTCACTGCTTTCTTGATTCATTTCCGGTAAAAAATCAGATATAACTTCTCGCCAAGATTTTCGAAACGAACTATTGCATTCATTTATTACAATTCTCGCCAGCCAAGAGAATGGCTCTTACTTATTCTTTAATTGATCCATCGAATAAAATGCCTTAACAAATGCTTCTTGTACTTGATCTTCTGCTTTTAACCAATCTTTCGTGTATGTATATGCAAGCCTAACAAGACGTTGCGTATACTGGTCTATCCATAACTCTAGAACTTCTTTCTTATCCAAGAATTAACCTCCTTATTCAATATCTAGTTGACGTCTTTCATATGTAAGATGTCTTTTCTTTAGGAAAGGTTCCCATTTTTTAAAAATAAAATCTCGCATCTATCATAATACTAATTCCCTTTATCAATATTTTCCATTATAATTCAACTTACAAATATATACATAGGGAGAGTGTAGAAATGGAATCTTTTCAAAATGGAAAAGACAATTGGAATGCGGATTTATATGATGATAAGCATTCGTTTGTTTCAAAATTTGGAAATAATTTAGTAGAGTTGTTAGATCCAAAGCCTGGCGAAACGATCCTCGATCTTGGCTGTGGAACGGGTGATTTAACGAATACCATCCATAATTTTGGTGCTGAGACTTTAGGTATCGATAAATCGGAAAATATGGTGAAGCAAGCATTCAATAAATATCCTCATTTAAAATTCTTGGTTCAAGATGCAACAAGCTTACATTTTCCTAGCGAATTTGATACAGTATTTTCTAATGCGACTCTGCATTGGGTACACCCTCCTGTCAAAGCATTAGAAGGAATCTATCAAAGTTTAAAAAAAGAAGGAAGATTTGTTGCCGAATTTGGTGGCAAAGGGAATGTTCAAATAATAACAGATGAAATAATACGTCAAATAAAAGGAGCAGGATTTCCGTTTAGCGAAGAACAATTCCCCTGGTTTTATCCAAGTATT
Source organism: Bacillus sp. 522_BSPC (assembly GCF_001076885.1). Classification (GTDB taxonomy): domain Bacteria; phylum Bacillota; class Bacilli; order Bacillales; family Cytobacillaceae; genus Niallia; species Niallia hominis. Next base: position 32,859 of record NZ_JVDT01000151.1, on the reverse strand, counting down.
GGGGAGTATTCACATTTAATGGAAAAAGTCGGATTTAGGGTTACCTTTGCGCAACACTATGATCGACCGACTCCATTAGATGGAGACAATGGCTTGAGGAATTGGATTACTATGTTTGGAGATCTTCTGTTTCATGGTATTTCTATAGATGCTAAGACCGAAATCATTTCAAAGGTTGAAGAAAATGTAAAAGATAGATTATATATAAAAGGAAAATGGATGGCAGACTATAAAAGGCTCCGAGTGATTGGTGTGAAAGAATAATAGGGAATCAATTAAAAAACAGATTTCATTTAAAGATAGACTAAAATAAAACGAAAATGGAGATGTATTCATGGCAACAATTGAAGACTTTTTAAAATTGGATATCCGTGTTGGCACTATTATAAAAGCAGAACTTTTTCCAGAAGCACGTAAGCCTGCTATAAAATTAGAAATTGACTTTGGAGAAATTGGCATTAAACATTCTTCTGCACAAATTACACAACGATATACACCAGAAGCACTTATTGGTAGCCAAGTAGTTGCAGTAGTAAACTTCCCAGCACGACGTATAGCTGGTTTTAAATCTGAAGTATTGGTAATTGGAGGTGTCCCGGAAGAAGGTGATGTGGTACTTTTAAAACCAGACGTGCATGTAAAAAATGGAACACCGATAGAGTGAAGATTCAAATAAAAATGGTAAAGACCGCTTGAACAAGTCGGTCTTCTTTTTACTGAATATACTGTTATTTCAATATACTTAAGGTAGATATTTGAATAGTTATACTAAATTTGCCCTTTCATAGAACTCAATCGGACCTGCTTCGTCAATAATGATAGATTCATAGCCCATTTCCTTCATCTCATTTAAACATAAATGCAGCAAAGTATATCCAATACCTTGTGCTCAATTAGAAAGAGCGACTCCCATTTGTCCAAATAATCCCTTTTTTCTTCCTACTACATCAAAGCAAGCAAAACCAATTATGCTTGTATTATCAAATGCAATAAAAATAGGAATTTCGTTCATAAATAAACCATTTTCGATTGCTTCCATCCATCCATTTCCAAATTCCATATTCACAAAGCGTTTTAATAAAGCAACATCTTTTCTTGTTGCTTTTCTATACGTAATCTTGCTTGATGGTGGATGTGGAAAAGAATACTCTTTTAATGAAACAGTCAAATTCCTTGGATAAGCAACTATTTCTAGGATACTAGCTATATCAAATGCTTCAAATATTGCACTTGTTAATTGGTCATTACTTTCCAATATCCCCTCAAACAAATGTCCTTCATTTATATAAATCTGCTTAAATCTATTCATTCGATTACTTGCAAACTCAAAAATATTTTTCGTAGAATGAGAAATATTTACTTGAAAATGTTCAAACGGAATTCCTTGTTCGTTTTCCCTTACACTTGGATTCTTTAATTGTTCCCTTACTTTAACTATAAGATCGGGACATGTATTATGTAATTCAGCACACACTCCTGTTTTTTCATGCAAAATACCAAATAACAGATGAATGGGGTACATAATCGTATTTGTCCAACTAGCTTGCTTTTCTGCTTGATGTAGAATTCTTAAAGATCTTTCTGTGAATTTCAATACCCTCTTCCCTCTCTCAATCGTTTCTTTTTCTATTTTTAAGAAAGCTTCTTTGATAAATCCATCATATTATCAAAGCCCAGCTGTTCATAAACCGTTCGTCCAGTAGAACTGGACCATAATCTTGCTCGTTTTGCGCCTTTTTGTTTTAGCCATAAACAAACTTCATCTACTAACTGAGAAGCTAAACCATTTTTCCGATATTCTTTCATCGTATATACCGCTATCACCCAACCAAAGAGACTTTGTTCTTCTGCAAGTGGAAAGGCATACTCTGTTCTAATTAAACCGCCTGCACAAGCAACAATCTTTTCATCGTCGTTATCTAAAGCAACTCTAAACATTAAATTGCCTAATTCAAATTCCTTTAGAAATATGTTTTTCACTTCTTCAATCCGCCGAAGATTTGGCTTTGGTATTCCATCTATTTCTCCCATTTCACAAGCCATTTTATACCAGTAGTCTGTCATAATACTCAGCTCGTCATAAGTAGCCCATCTTGTTTCAAACATAGTTAACCTCCTAATTAATATTATTTATAAAAGGAATAGGAATAATCCAATAATGGCAATTACCAAATAACATATGGTTCCGATAGTTTTCACTTTACGATTCACATCTGTTTTTTTCTCTAAATTATGTGTATAGTCATACATAACCCATAAAGAAATTAACGGAATAATTCCTACCAAATAATTATCTATATGAATGATTATATACACTGCCACTATTGCAAATGCACTATTATATAATATCGTTCTCAATCTCTTCCCTCCTAAATTATCTACTGCTTCGTATTAAAGCATTTTTCACAAATTAATTTCCCTTCATAATGTATATAAGCTTTTATTTCCGTCATCCCTTTTCGCTTTGGATAGAGCATTTTCACAAAAACAACTTCATTCCCTTTAATATGTTTGCCACAATAGGAACATTGGGGTTTTAGTTTAAACATCGCTGTTCCTCCCTATATAATTTATCTACTATTTACTACGGACAATAGCTATTAAAAGTTCCGTTTATCCCCATTTAGACTAAGCTCAAATGAAAAATGCAGACACATATGTTACATTTAAGTTATTAGAATTCAAATTATTCAATCAATGAAAATTTCTGTAGGAGGTGATTATATATTGCTTTTACTAATAGCAATCGTATCGATCGTTATATGGAGTACGCTATCTCGAGAACTTGTAAAAACTTCAGAGGAGAAGAATAAATTAAAAAACAAGCGTAAAGTCATAACTTTAATGTCTGCAGGTACCTTATCAACCATTATTCTGACTATTTCCCTTTTTCAAAATTTCCAATCTTAAAATCCGATTTACATTTTTCACAGAACTTCCTTTGCATTGGTGGAGGTTCTTTTTGTGTCCAACTATAGAAAAAAGCATTACCACTTATTGCAGCAATGCTTTAATTAGCCATTTTATAAATTATTCTTTTACTACGTAATGAAGCTCTACAAACTGATTAAAGGTTCTTAATCTTTTCAAAGAAAGGTCTAATTGATAATTCCCCTCTTTAAATAACGGAAGGCCATTGCCTAGAATAGTTGGAGCTATTGTTACAATGATTTCATCAATCAATTTTTCTTTCATAAAAGAATATAATAGTTCTCCTCCACCAACAATCCAAATCGATTTTCCCTCTTCGCTTTTTAGCTTATCAGCAAATTTAGTGACATCTTCATTAACAAATTTCACATACTCTGTATCCTCAATAGAAGACTTTGTATATACATAACAGTTTTTGTTTTTATATGGAAATTCCCCTCCTTCTTGGTTCATAATCCAATCATAAGTCCTTTTACCAAGCAAAATGGTATCCACAGTTTCATAAAACTCGCTAATTCCGTTATCCCCTTCCCCTTCTACTTTGAATAGCCATTCAAGAGAGTCGTCTTTCGTCGCAATATATCCATCTAAGCTTGAGGCAATAAATAATACTAATTTTCTTTTTTCACTCATAAGTTCTCCTTTTTTAAATTATCAATTATTCAATAATAACGATTTTCATAAATAGTAGAATTAAATGTCTTTTTCCATCAAAACATTCGTAGTCTCATACCCTACTTTCTCATATAATCCTCGGGCTACTAGATTATGACCAAAAACATGGAGACCTATTTTTTTCAATCCGACCTCCTGCCCAACCATCTCTATTTGCTTTAGTGCTTCTTTGGCATAGCCATTCCCTTGGTATTTTTCTCTTATATGTATATCATAGATAAACCCTAGTTTTTCAGACTTTTGTGCGAGCCAAATAACGCCAACTGACTCGTCATCCTTTCGAATCGTGTATAAGAAATTCCGCTCCGTCTTTTCTCCTTGCGGCAAAAGTTTTGCATATTCCTCTTCCGCTTTTCTTATGGATTCTTCCTGCTTCCAATTTCCTGACAAAACTTTTTCTTGTGCATAGGTTTTAATTGCAGAAGATAGATATGTTTTATATTCATCAGAATTCATTAAATCTAATTTAATCATTGCTTATCACTCCCCCTTCACTTTTTATTCTAGTTTTTAACAATCGATTCCTGCTTTACCTAGCTTGGAAAAAATTTAAATAAGGAAAAAGCGATCCTTCCTCATGAAAGAATCGCTCCGTCTGTTATATAGCAACAGAAACTATTTTTCCGATGTCTCTGTATTTTTGCGATTTTTAACACCTTTACTCGTGTAAGGCTTGTTACTCTTTTTTTTGTTTGCACTAGGTTGCCAGCGATTCCAACCCTTCTTATCTGTTCCTCTGCCTGTTCCGCCCTTACCTTTTGCTTTACTCATAGAATCAACTCCGATTTTCTTGTCCATTTACGTATCTATCATTAGTTAGTCTTATCCTTTTATTATGGTAAAAAAACATACATAATGAACTATAAGTATATAACAAGGAGTTAATGTTTGAAACAATTAATAATTTTTGTATACGATAATAAACTATTTTTTCTTCCACCAACCATAACATATTACAAAAGAAGCACTATTCTTTCTTAGATTAAGCACTCGTTCCTTTATACTTCACTATTGTTTTTCTTTCCAGCAACTACAACCCTATATACATCATAAGCAGTAAACACAACCACTATTCCCCAAAAATAGATACTGCTACCAATCGAATTATCACTAAATAAGACAATAAGGACGACAATCCAAAAACCGACCAATGAAACTATTCTGTTAACCATTTCAGATTTAAACATTTTTTTCACACCTTTTTGATCATTATGAATGCTTATATTAGCTGCTATTCGCCTTATATTTTATAAGTTTGTTGAACAAATAGGTTTCAAAATGTTTGTTCAAATTTTCATTATCCACTTTTAATTAAATTTGCCAATTGTAAAATCATGAATAATCTCGACCACTTCAATTTTTCCATTGATCAAAAGCTCAGGTAGCTCATTTTTCTCGTTTCCTTTCCAATATTGCCGAGCCTGTTCTATTTTTTTGTGGAAAGGTGCAGCCTCTATAGTTGGCAATAGTTCTCCATCTCCTTCAAAATAATTCCCCATCACAAGAAGCTTAACAATCTGTAATACATTGCGGTTATAGGAATCAAATAATGCTTTCCATTTTAGAACCTCATCATAACTTTTCGCAGCATATAAACAAGCCAGCCTGGAAGGATAATCTGGATATTCCTGTGTTTTACTTCTATTTATAGACAAGTAATAACTACTATAACTATTCCAATCGATATGATAAATACCATATATACACTGCTTTTTTCTTTATATTATTTTACTCATCTACTATATGCTAAAAAGAAATGTATATCCCCTCAAAGGACAACCTTTGTAAAATGTTCAACTATTGGAAAGGGATCATAAAAATGATGTAGCTGCTTTTTCCAATCCTGATATTCATTCGATTGTCTAAAGCCAACAGTATGGTCTTCTAATGTTTCCCATTGAACAAGCAGCAAATATTTCCCCTTTGCTTCCATACATTTCTGTAATTCATGGGAGATATATCCATTCATCGAAGAAATAATTTTTGATGCCTCGAGAAATGCTTCTTCATATTTTGACTCCATGCCTTCCTTAACTTGTAACATCACAGCTTCTAGTATCATATATTTCTCCCTATTTTCTTTATTTAAATTATTGGATAAAACACTTATTTTTTTCGAATCACTTGCTGATTAAATTCCGTATTCCTACACTTCTTTTTCGTGTTTTTCTGTTCATTAGAGATAATTGATAAATAAACAATTCAACATTTATTGCCAATTTCCTTTTTCTTCCTTGCCTCTTACATCACCTTTCAAAAAAAACGCATAAAAAAACTACCAAACTGGTAGTTATAATCTTGTAACAATCAAATTCTATTTTTTAAAACATCTAAATGAAGAGGATAGGTGCTATATGCGACTATTTTATTTTTGTATTTTTTCACAATATCTACATGATCGTGATAACTATTTAAGAATAATTTTATATTCTTATTTCCTTTTTTCGTATGAATAATGAGGGAATACTCAGCATTATTTGGTTTGAGGTATGTTTCTTCACTTCCTGGATAGAGACTATATTTTTCCCTGACAATCGCTTCATTAAATAGTTTTATTATCGTCTCTTTATTCTCCCCATCTACCTTCCTCTCGTTGTAGATAATTTCCGTCTCCAAATCATTAAGTTTTAAATGCATCTTATATTTATCCAAAAGCCAATCTACCACTCCAGTTGGTAAGCACGTCATTAAAACTTTTATCATACAAAATAGGGCTAATGCTATGATAGAAATCCAGGTCATTCTCATTCACTCCATACTTATTCAATTAACATTTCTACGATATTAATAGTACTAAATTTCTCATTCACATTGACCATCCAATTATTATATAAATTGACCATCCACTTTCAATTTATGCTGACTTCTCTATAAAAAAAGATGCAAAGTTGTTTTGCATCTCATCTGTATTATTCTCTACTGGACTTTATTGCTTCTGCAAATCTTCTTATCCCCTCTTCAATATTGGTTTCTTTTTCTTTCGCATAAGTAAATCGAACATAATGAGAGTTGGAACCCATAGTGGAGCCAGGTGCATAAATAACCCCATTTTTTAAAGACTCCTCCAATAAACGGTTTTCGTTGACTTCATTTTTTATTTTACACCACAAATGAATCCCGCCATTTGGAATGATGAATTCTACTTCTCCTTTTAAATAGGTATCTAAGCTTTCGATGATTTGATTTCTTCTACTTTCAAGTTGTTTAATTAAATGATTTAAATGGGATGCAAACGAAGGCGATTCTAGAAAATCGTTTGCTATCCATTGGGAATAACTCGAATGTCCAAAATCAACCTGTTGCTTAGCATCGGATAATCTTTCAATCACTGGCTTTGGACCAATAATCCAGCCAATTCGAAGTCCAGAAGCAACAATTTTAGAGAGCGAGCTAATATATAACACATTTCCATTTTCATCCATCGATTTCAGCGGAAAGACCGGTTTTCCAGAAAAAGAGGTTAAACTATATGGATCATCCTCTACTACTGGTATGCCATATAGGGAAGAAATTTCTAAAATCTCCTTCCTCCTTTTTTGACTGAGGGAAATGCCAGTTGGGTTTTGGAAAGCTGGGTTTAGAAATATCATTCTAATCCTGTGCTTTCTATGTAACGAGATTAAATCATCAGGTTTTATGCCATTTTCATCTGCTGTCAAAAAATAGCTTTTAACTCCTGCTGATTCAAATAATGGCAGACTATAATGATAAGAGGGATCCTCAATCGCTACCGCATCCCCGGGTTTAAGCAAACATTGAATGATTAAATGCAATGCTTGTTGGGCTCCCGACGTTATCAAGATAGAAGACGGATTCGTATGCAAACCTCGAAATTCCTCCATATGATGGGCAATGGTCTTTCTTAGCACCTCGCTACCTTGTGGATGATCATAGCCTAATGACCCAATATAGGAGCGATCAGAAGTAATTTCCCGTAGCGATTTTAAAGGAAAAAGATCCTCTGAAAGCTCCCCACTAGCTAAATTGATCAAATGATGATCCACCATCTCTTTTCGTATCCGTTGCATGACAGGTACATTAGGCAGAAAAGATCCAGCTTCAATATAGCGATTCCAGCTAGGCACACGCTTTTTGGTTATTCCCCATATATCCTTACTGATTGTTGTTCCACTGCCGCGTTTTCTTTCAATTAATCCATTTGACTCTAACTCATCATAGGCTGCAACTACTGTACTTCTATTCAATTCTAGCAATTTTGCTAAAGTTCTTTCAGATGGCAACGGCTTGTCTAAAAGAAAAGATCCATCTGCGATACCATTTTCAATAAACTCAGCTAGTTGCTTATAAATTGCTTTTTTTATTTGTCGATCAGGTTTCCACTCCATTGTCTCCACACTTCTTTACCACAAATTGCATCCATATAGGACTGCTATCTAAATTATATTGTTTTCCATTATAACTTAATATTCTCCCTTTAAACAGCTATAGTGCTTTCCTTTTTTCCTATAGAATATTTCACTACTTTTTACTAATATAGCTCAATATATTTTCCATCCTCATAAATCTCTTCTCCAGATACCTCTGTCCATTCTTCGGGGGTAAGACTTGTATGCGAGTCTAAATAAGCTTTTACTAAATGATATCCCGCGTTATACCCATAATTCTCAGGAAGTTCGTCCCCTCCATAGATTATTTCATAGGCACGGTATCCATCATAAAAATTCAATTCAGGCTCTACTAGTTCCCAATATTCTGTTAAGAAAGGATAGCTTGGATCTTCATACGAATTACCAGGATAAACAATGTTTTCAAACATCACTGCTTTTCCTTCTAAAACTAAAATATCCAATACTGTATCAGAGCTTTCTCTATTAAAATACTTTTCCGTCCAAACACTATGATGGTATTCATGTGCTATTCCAACCTTCAAAAATTCTTCATCAAAAAATAACGTGTAAAGAACACTGATTTTCCCTGTTCCTTCGGTTACCATTTGTGGCAAATCAGGATCGTATGGAGTTGGATAAATGCATACATCTGTAGCTTTGTTTGATGGAATATAATTAGCGGATTCTATTAATGCTTCTTTAATTGCATTATTTATTTTTTCCTCATCCATTGTATTTATAATCGCGTTAACAAGTTCCATGTCTTCTGGAGGCTCGACTGAATATGTTTTCCCACTTCTTTCAAAGTATTCCCCATCCTGGTAGCATGCTTCAAAAACCGGTTCAATTACTTCTTCTTCAAATATTTGCTCTTTTGGAATAGTAGAATCCTTTTCTATCCTCTTTTCATAGTTGTCATATAGCTTATAAACATGAATAATATTAAATTCTTGATTTGTTTCAGGATGATTGTACGAATAAATCAACGTTTCATCTAAAGTTTTTTGATCAAATGATATCAGCACTGTACAAAAAAGTAAAACGATAAAAACACCAAATAAACGCATAAAATATCTCCTCAATAATTACAAAGTCCAACAGATAGTAAATAGGTTTTTTAGGTAAAAATATGGGGAATTATTTTAATCTTACCAGTGTACTTGGAGCTTATTTCCATTTGGGTCATAAAAGTGGAAAAAGGTGTGACCATTATCTTCTTTTATATCCTCCACCTTAACTTGATTATTAATTAAGTGTTGATGAAATTTAGATAATTCTGGACTTGTAAAACCAATGCTAAATTCTTGTTTATTATCAATTGTAAAATGTGCAAATGTTTCATCCTCAGTAGGAACTAAGATAAGTAAAAAAGGTCCTTCATTCACTTTTATAATGGCAAGTTCCTCTGTATTGTTTAGCAACTGCAGCCCTAGTACATCTCTATACCATTTTGCAGACAGTTCTAAATCTTTTACAGGAATTCGAATATAATGGACTTGTTCAATAAATGATTTACTCATAGCCTTCTCCCCTTTATTTAATCCGGTATATCTATATTCCCTTTCTATATCCCTATTTCCTTCCGATAATTGAATTAAATTAACCCTATCTTTATCGGAATGTTACCGGTGAAAGAACAACCGTTTGAAAAATTCAATAAACATTATTCATTTACAAACAAAAAAGTCCATTCCTTAGAAGCTAATCTATTCCTTAGGAAATGAACTTTTTTATCTTATTATTTTTTTCTAATAAAAGTCAATCCAATCGCTACAACTGATAAAACAATCGCGATAATGGAAAGAATCATATTTACATTCGTACCTTCATGTGCATGCTCGGTATCCTCGTCTGAAGCATGATGATCATCTGCTGTGTCATCTGTTGCTTCATCCGTTCCATGGCTATGTCCATGACTATCAACCGTTTCATTGGATTGAGCAATACTTGTAATAGAATGAGGTAATTCAGAATCACTGTCTCCTGTCCACTCGACAATGCTGCCATCTGCATAGTATTGGAATGCATCCCAGGCAATATCGCCAGGCTCTTTAGGATTTTGTGCTCTAAAGGTGAAGTCGCGGTATTGACCAGCTTTAATTGCCGTATCTTCTGATTCCGCTTCCCAAGTAACTGTAGCAACTTTCCCATTATCATCTGTTGTTGTAGTCGTCTTCCAGCCATCCACTGGTGCATACATTTTGAATTCCACATTTTCCGGAATCTTGATTGTAACTTTGGTTGTATCCACATTTTTTTCAACCGGTATTCTTACTTGATATGTTTCCCAAGCCTCTGTAGTTGATTGAGAAGGATTTACTGTCACATGAGCATTCACTGGTAATGCAATGAAAAAGACAGCTGCAAAAGCAACTAGTACCGATAATAATTTCTTGTTATGTATCATTTTTAAATCTCCTTTACTTTTTTACTGATTCCATAAAGAGAGGTTAACACTATCTCTCACGTGTTAACCTCCTTCATCATAACAAATCAAGTAACTTCATTCAAAGATAAAATAGCTGTTTTTGTGTCTATTCTGTGAACGTTTTATATCAAATGTATTTTTAACGAGCTATATCCTATTTTCGCCAAAATAAATCCTTTTTAATCTTCTACATCGCTTCAGGAGCGGATATACCTAGCAATCTTAATCCTTCTTTTAAAACAAGTGTTACTGCGTATACCAATGATAGTCTCGCTTGTTTCTCATCGTTTTCTTCCAAGATTTGAACATGTGCGTAGTATTTATTAAATGCTTTCGCTAAGTCGATAACATACTTGGCGATTTCAGAAGGATCATAATGCTCCATTGCTCTTTCCACACTTGTTGGAAAGTACATTAAACTCTTCACAATTGGAAAACTTCCATGATCCCACTGTAAGGCAGTAATGTTAGCTGGTTGGAAAAATTGTCCTTTCCGTAATAAGGAACACGCTCTTGCATGTGTATATTGGATATATGGTCCTGTTTCTCCTTCAAATTTAAGCATATCCTCTAAGGAAAATTCTATATCTGTTAACCGATAGTGCTTTAAATCATGAAAAATGATTGCCCCAGTTCCAACTTGCTTTGCTACTTCTTCTTTCTTTTTTAGAGAGGGGTTTTTTTCTTCGATATTTTTCTCTGCCAACTCGATTGCTGCTTGAAGTACCTCCTCTAATAGCACCACTTTCCCTTTTCTTGTAGACATTTTCTTGCCTTCTTTCAGCATCATACCAAATGGAATATGAGCCATTCCTTTTGCCCAATCATAACCCATTTTTTCTAATACTTGAAATAACTGCTTAAAATGGAGAGTTTGTTCATTGCCTACCACATATAAGCTTTTCTTAAAATGGTAACTTTCCTGGCGATAGATCGCTACCGCTAGATCCCGTGTTGCATAAAGAGTTGCTCCGTCGCTCTTTTTGATTAAGCATGGCGGGAAGTCTTCAAGCTCTACCACCTGTGCCCCTTTTGATTCGACTAAAAGCTGCTTCTCCTTTAATAACTTGACAACAGCTTCCATCTTGTCGTTAAAAAAAGCTTCTCCATCGTTTGAATCGAATGTTATTCCTAATAGTTGATAGATTTTATTAAACTCTTTTAACGATTCCTTTCGAAACCATTTCCAAAGTATTGTCGCTTCTTCATTTCCCTGCTCCAAATAGTTAAACCATTTTCTCCCTTCCTCATTTAAGGCAGGATCTTCCTCGGCTTTCTCATGGAACAGAACATATAGCTTTAATAATTCTTTAATGGGATTTTTCCTTACTTCCCCTTCTATTCCCCATTTTTTATAGGCAACAATTAATTTCCCAAACTGTGTCCCCCAATCACCAAGATGATTAATGCGAATGGGGGTATAGCCATTTTTCTCTGCAATAAGTCCAATGGCATTCCCGATAACCGTTGAACGCAAATGCCCCATTGAAAATGGTTTGGCAATATTAGGAGAAGACAAATCAATTGTCATTACTCCTTTATCTTGCTGGATATCGCCATAATGCTCCTTTTGTTCAAGTATTTCCCCAATTACTTTAGAGGAAAGCAATTGCTGATTTAAATAAATATTAACATAGCCGCCAACAACTTCAACATGAGCAATTAGTGGAGACTCGATTTTTCCGGCAATCTCTGCAGCAATGAGCTGCGGTGCTTTCCGCATTGATTTCGAAAGGGTAAAGCATGGAAAAGCCAAATCTCCTAAATGAGCAAATTTCGGTTTTTCCAATAGTTGTTCAATCATTTCCTTTGTTAAATCTAAATATGGTTCTAATACGTTTGCTATTTCTGATTTGATGTCCATCTATTCTTCTCCTTTTTAAAGATAAAATAAAAAAGCCCCCACCTCTTCCAAACGAAGAGGCGAGAGCTTAAATTCCCGCGGTACCACTCTAATTGCTATTTCCATAACCACTTAAATCAGTTAACGGCCTGTCACCGATCATTCCTACTTCCATTTTCAGAATGATATCTCCAAAGTGCGTTTCACTAATTGTTCTACATTAGGCTTCCACCATCCCTAATTCGCTATCGCTTTCCAATTAGCTAGTCTCTTTTTCAACGACTTTCCATATTTTTTCTTATTATACACACACTCTCCGGAAGAATCCAACACTTTTTTGCTTTTTAAAAAAATCTGGCAAGCGCCAATCATTTCCATTTACATATAGTATGGAGGGAGGTGAAACGATAATGAATTTTCAAAATAGAGCTTTTGGTGGACATATAGGTGCAGTTGGTCCAGTTGGAGCTGGTGGATTTGCAGGTGTTGGCCATGGTGCTGTAGGAGTTGGAGCTATTCCTCTTGGTGCAGTTACGCCAGCAGCTGGCTTTACTGCAGGGAACCCACTAATTATTACTCCTTTCCATCATGTTCCTACTACTCATCAACAGCATTGGAATTATGGTCAAACTTTTCCCTCTTACTCTCAACCATATGGCTATAATCCAGCTTATTCTACTTACGGAAATTACCCATTTTATTAACTTAATGAAAAAGGCAACAACTAGACTCCCTTTAAAATCATAGGAATCTGGTTGCTGCTTATTTCAACTTTGAGCTATTATTCTGCAATAGTAACTTTTTTGTTTTTTCGCCAGCCGAGGAAGGTTACTACTAATCCCCCAAGTGAAAGGATTATACCAATAATGTATCCTACTAAACTTGCAGTACTTACATTATCCCCGTTTGGTGCACCGCCTCTTTCTTCCATCCCATTAAACGGCGTCATACCATTTTGATTATCCATTGAGAATCCATTGTCCTCTGTCGTATTGCTATTAGTATCTGAATCTGCATTTGTGTCTGTATTTGTGTCTGTATTTGTATTTGCAGATGCAGTTGCATTAGTCGGCGCTTGACCTTGGCCCATCATGCCTATTCTCTCAGAAGGTTCTTCTCTATTTACATATGATACAACTCCAATTGTTGATTGAACCAATAAGAATACCATCGCAAGGATCGCGATCCAATTTTGTATTTTCTTCACTTTCATCTCTCCTATCTGTAATGTATTTTTATTATGCTAGAGTTGGCTTAATTTTTTCTTAAATTTTTTTAATAGATGGAAAGATAAGAAGTATTTTTCTATCATTCTCTGAAGAATCGCGTTTGTTGTAATTATGAACGCTATTATTTCATAGCATTCTTTGAGAAATGGTTTTCATTTTGAATATGAACGCTACTTTTTCTCTCTTTCTTTTGAAAAATGGTTCTCATCTTGTTTACGAACACACTTTTCTCTTCCTCTTTCTGAAAAATGGTTCTCATCTCGTTTATGAACACCACTTTTCTCTTCTTTCTTTTGAAAAACGGTTTTCATCTCGTTTATGAACACCACTTTTCTCTACTTCCCTTTGAAAAATGGTTCTCATCTCGTTTATGAACGCCACTTTTCTCTTCCTCTCTCCAAAAATGGTTTTCATTCCATTTATGAACACTGCTTTTCCCCAATAAAAAAACCGATGGAAGCTGACTTTATGCTTACCTACTAGCATTGTCATTCCATCGGTTTTTTTTATTTAACTGGAATCCATATTTCCGAATAGCAATCTTCGCTGGACGGATCATCTTCTGTGTAGCGTTCAAAAGAGATGAATCCTCCCTGTTTATAGCTGGTAGTTGGCATCCATTCCGAATAAATCTGTTTCCACACTTTCTGTATACTATGGGGCATTGGTCCATGTACTTCAAAAACTGCCCACTTAGATGCTGGAATGATAAGCTGGTCATATTTTGCTGATTTTTCTTCTGTAGCAACCGCTATCCAGTAATCCATGTCTTTCCCTGCAACTTCTGTTTGGTCTACACAAACACCAAGAACACCTGGTACTTCACCTACTGATAACATTAATAGTTCGTTTACTGTTCCCTCATTATTTACCTCTTCCCAAAGCTTAGGGATTTCACGAAGATTTTCATCTTCTTTAATTGAATAAGACTTTTTCAAACCTACAATAGTAAATGCTTCTTTCTCTACAATTTTTACCTTCATTGGTTCTGCCCCTTTCAGCTGTACTTGAATGACGAGTGGGTTATATATTTTCAGGCTGCCAACTCCTCTTCTCGTTTCACTCGGCGTAACACCATGCTGCCTGCGATATGCTTTTGTAAAAGCTTCAGGTGTTTCATATCCATATTTAAAAGCGATATCAATAATCTTTTCCCTTGAGTGAAGCAAGCTTTGCCCAGCTATTGTCAGCCGCCTTCTTCTTATATACTCCCCTACTGGTATTTCAGTAAGGATGGCGAATGTGCGTTGAAAGTGAAAAGCAGAAACATTCGCAACACGCGCAATTTCTTCTATCTCAAGCTTTTCTTCTAAATTTTTTTCGATATAGTTCAATGCTTTTTGTAATCCTTCCAACCATGACACCTTTCTCACATCCTTGGTACTATCATATAGTTATTATTAATCGTTTTCCGGTTCATTTCTGCTTTCTTTTGACAGATATACGATTTGTTTTCTGATTGTCAAAATGACGGATTAAATAGAGAATCGACCGCCCTAAATAAATACAAAATAAAGTACCAAATATAATGAGAGCAGCTAAATAGTTGTCAAATATCTTCTTACTAGCAAAGAATAATAATAAAAAAATTAGTGCCACCAATAAATTTAAAATTGGATAATTTTTCATTTCTTTCCCATCCCTGCTTTATAATTTATGTATGTATTTCTCACGGTAAAATAGGCTGTCTATCCCGCTAACTGCTCGGTTTAGACAACCTATTCTACTTTAACAGAGAACGTATAATTAGGATTTCCTTGATCCCATTGGGCATAGATCATATATACATATATTCCTTTTTTGGCTGGAACAGTCATTTTGTTTCTGTCTACCTCTATAAATTCCTCTTCACCATCTTTAAATACTTTTGCAACCTGTAATGATCCATCTAAAGGTTTTTTATTAAAATCAATCGTGATGGTTGCATTCGGTTCCACTCGAACAGAACCATTTTTCAATCCCATATCCCAAGCTGATGCATAAACATAATCGACACAGGAGCCTTTCAAAGAACCTTGCCAGCAATTGGAGCCAATTGTTGTCGGTATTCTATTATTCTCCCATAGCACCTCAGGTTTTGGTGGCTTGGAAAAGTAAAATGTATCCATGAATACCCAAATACAAACAAAAATAAATGCTATTATTGTTACCACCATTAACATGCGAACCTTATTATCCCCTTTCATCCCTCTTTCATTATTGGACGATTGATATTGCAGAAAAGTTTCGATTTTTCATTATAAATAGAAAATTCAAGAGGAATTTTTACTCTCCACCGCCACCACAATCTCCCCCACTATCAGAGGAACCTCCACAGTCATTCCCTCCATCAAAGAATGATGTATTAGAGCTATCTGTTGGTCTTCCTGAATATGGTGGGAAATAATAGCTATTATCATGTTGACTTATATTATTTGTCTTTCCTTTTGATGAAGCATTAAAAATATTTACTATTAAGATCACAGCAAATACAATCATTATGAATCCTAACATAGCAAACTCCTCCCTTCTTATACTTATAGTTTGTATACGAACCTTACGCTGAAATAGTTTCATAATTTTTACAAATAAAAAACCCGAAAAGTAGCTATCCTACCTATCGGGAAAATTGACTATGCTCTTTTCTTTATTTCCTTTACTTTTTCCTTAACGGATGGCTTTCTTCTGTTAAAATAATAAAAAATTCCAGTTATCAGCAAAATAATAACAATTAATGCGAGTGGATTAATATTTGTGGAAAATACACCGTAGGGAATTAATGCAAGAATAAAGAAGTAAAAGAAATTTCCTATCGCTGTGCCAATAGTAAAAGGACGCAAGGAAATAGTACTTACACCTGCAATGATGTTTAAAATACTTGTCGGGAAGAAAGGAAAAACCCTACCATATATTACATATTTCATTCCTTTATGTTCGATTTTATCAAGCATATCTTGGTGATTTTTGACTTTTCTATGAACAAAATCTTGAAACCAAAAACGAGTAGCAAGAAAGATAAGCACCGCGGCTACGACACTAGAAAGCCAGCTCCACAAAAAACCATAAAAGAAGCCAAACGAGTAAAAATTAAGGGTAATAACCAATATTAACGGGATAACGGTAAAGCTATTTTGAATGATCATAATAAATAAACTTACTATAAGTGCATATGAAATATTATCATTAAATACAGATGTGACAGAATCAATCTCCCCTTGACGAATCGCCTGTAAGATATCTGTATAACGGATAAATAGAATAAAGAGGCTGATCGTCACAAAAAACGTGAATGGCTTCAAAAAATGTTTTATAATAAATCACCTTTTTCATAAATTATATGTCACATGCTAAAGAGTGGTACACTTTAGATGATTCATTTTACTACAAATTTATTCTTTTTCTTTTTTTTATAATTATCAGTTTTCTACCCTTTTTTATTTTCTATAAATCTGTGTTATCTAATAAATGTTCATGAATGGCATCAAACAATATATGATTGCACAAAAAAACACTATTCATTAGCATAAACCTTTAAAAATGAATAATGTCTTTTACCCAGTATATTTGTCTACTTTTCTTGAGCAAGGCTAATATCTTCTTCTACCCTATTTAACCACTCAATGATAATAGAAGTAAATAACTTTGTTTGTTCAATCTGCAAATTATGCCCTGCTCTATCTAAAACAGCAAATGTTGCTCTAGAATAATTTTCAAGAATTGCAAATGCATCTTTATATCCAACCACAGAATCTTGTTTGCCAAGTAAAAAGACACTTGGTTTCTGAAATAGGACATCATCGATTGAAAAAGAAAATCCATAGCTCTCTTGAATTTTATCTAAGAATACAGAATCCGCTATTTTGCATCCTGACAGTATTTCTTCCTTATATCGCTTCCAATTGTAATCATCCAAAACTACTTGATTTGATTGGAAATCGCTAAGCTCATCTTCTGCTAAGCTTGCTAAAAATCCATGATCCGCATAAACAATTGTGTGGTCTGGAAGTAATCTCTTTTCTTTATCTGGTATAATCATAGGACAAATGAATGCAGCTCCTAATATTTGCTCTTTATGTTCCTTAATGATTCCTCTAGTTAAATAGCCACCATAGGATTCTCCTACGATTAAAAATGGTTGATTAGGTATCACCGTATGAATAAAGCTTACTACTGCTTCTAACATTCCATCCGAGTTATGTATTTTTTCGTAATCCCTAGTTTTTCCCATTCCAGGTAGATCAATATAGATTCGTCTCCATCCTTCCTTCTCTTTAAAGATAGGTTCCATACAACCGCTCAAAAGTCGATGATCTGGAGTAAATCCATGTACCATAATTATCGGAATTCCTGAACCTATATCTTCATAGTATATATTTGCGTTTTTCACTTTGCAGTATGGCATCTTTCAGTCTCCCTCTTAATTTACTCTAAAATATATATGTATCTATTGATGTAGCTTATTCAAATAATGAAATATTCAAGTCTTTTCCATAACAGAAAACAAGCAAGGTGTGTAATTGAGCTCTATGATGATAGATATGTGCGACTATTTCTAATAGCCATTCATACCTTGTATAGGTTACTCCCCAATAGGATGTCGTTCTTTCTTGTAATTCCGTTTCTGTGAGATTGCTATAGCTTTCTTTTAATGTTTCATAATTATAAGCGATAGCATCTTTTATAGCGTTCACACTTTTTAATGAAACACTAGAATAATATTCACTCATCTCTTTTTGTGTTGCACTGTTCGCTATCAATAAATCAGCCTTACAAATTACAGCAATATGTTCTAATAGCTCACCTATCGAACGCTTATTACTTGCAGGCATTTTCTGTAAGTCAGCCTCTTCTAATGTCTCTATTATTTCAATTATTGTTTTTAAAGCTATTTCCATTTGATTTAGTGCGCTAGTAATATATGTATTCTCCAATAACGCTCCTCCTAAAAAGAATATATGTTCGCATTTTGATTATAGACTATTCTATCATAAATTCAACACTAAAATTCGTTTATTCTGACTTTTAAACGAATCGACCTTTAGCTTATAATTTATTAGCCATGATTTGTCCTTGTTTAGCTCCTTTTCCATCTGCTATACTTTAAAAGAAACAAACAGGAAGTGTTATTTTATGAGACAAGCACTTATTATCATCGATATGCAAGAAATTTTCTTTAACCATCCCCAATACTATTTATTCAATAAGGATCAAATTTTACAAAACATCAATATACTAATCAATCAAGCTCACGAAAAAAATATTCAGGTTATTTTTATTCAACATACAGATTTAAATGATCAGGATGAGCTTTTTGAGGGAAAAGATGATTGGAAACTTCACCAAAATTTAATAGTTTCCTCTGAGGATAAGATAATCAAAAAAACAAAATGGGACGCTTTCTATCAAACAGAACTTTTGGATTATTTAAAAAGCATGAAAATAGAACAGCTTATATTTGCTGGTGCACAAACTGAATTTTGTCTTGATACTACTATTCGAGCAGCTTATAGCTTGGGATATCAAAATAATCTACTTTTCCAAAACACCCAAAGTACGATTAATGGCTCCGTTTTACATGCAGATGATATTATTAATCATCATGAAGCAATTTGGAATAATCGATTTCTGACAGTGATAAAAGGGGTATTAAAACTATAAAGGTTACAAATAAATTCATTGGCACTTTTATATTTCAAACATATCATTCCTTTAACATTTTATTTAAATCTTCTACTTTTGGAAAATAAAGTCGAAAAAAAGGAGTATAATGGAAATAAAAAAAGACGGAGGTTGTTGTTATGATTACCTTGCTAGAGGATATTGCTCCCTTCGGACTAAAAGACACGAAATTATATATCATGAAAACAACTGATTCTTTTGTTATTTCTATCCCTAAAATTAATTGGTCTACAGAACTCCGTAAATCAGAATCAGCCCATGATCAATTTAATCATTTACTTCATTCTTTAACATTTCACATGTTTGAAGGAAATTGCTCTGAACTAGCAGAATGTATCACGGCATCTCTTGGAAAGTATGAAAATTCATTGTAAGAAAGTCTCTATCCTTTCATTCATATAAAGTCATGCTTGAAGGCACAAAAGATCATCATCAGTGTTCTTTTGTGCCTTTTCCATCCATTAATTTTCTCCCTGCCTATTCTCTACTCTACAATTCATTGCATAAACCGATTCTCCTAAGCTAAAATGGGGAAATAAAGAACAGAATGTAAAGGAGTTTTTTTCTTGGAGTTTCTTTTTACAAGTAAACGATTAGGTTTTCGATTATTAACAATAGAAGATGTAGAAGCATGTGAACAGTTTTGGGGAAACGAAGAAGTCATGAAGTATTGTGGCGGAAGTACAGACTCTTCCTTACTTCCACAAGTTATTGACTTTTACGAGCAAAGTCAAGCTGACTTCGGTCTTTCTGTTTATGGAGTAGTTGATTTGGCTAGCAATCAGGTGATTGGGGCAGCTGGCTTTAATATAGAGGATTCCATAGACGAAGTAGAGCTAATTTTCCATTTTACAAAAGAAAATTGGAACAAAGGGTATGCGACAGAAGCGGCGATTGCATGTATGAAGTTTGCTGAAAAGCAAGGAAGTGTTCAAAAAGTAATTGCCTCTGCTAGTATTGAAAACAAGGCTTCTTTAGAAGTACTTGGCAAAATTGGCTTTCAGTATATGGGAATAAAATATTTCGAGGATACAGAACAGGAAGAAGCTTATTTTGGGTTTGTTTTTAAGTGAATGGATAATAGTTTTCTCAAGGGGAACAAGAATATTAACTTGACCCCTTGCCTACCGTACATTTAAAAAGGAAGTGGGAAATTTTGAATAATGAAAATAAAATTATTATAACTCCATTAAACATTGATTTAATAGAGGATATCAATAAGACAAATGATTGTTTTAAGTTGTATGGCAGAGTTGTCCCTAGTTTACAATCAGGCAAATGGTCTTATAAAGAGATTCTTTTTGAAGAAATTAGAGAAACACGGTTTCCAGATGATAAACTTGATTGGAGCCAATATATAAATCGAGAGGATAAAGCTTTGTTTTTAGCTTATATGAATAATACTTGCATAGGACAAATTAGAATAATGAAGGATTGGAATCGCTTCTGTTATATTGAAAACATTGCTACAAAAAAAGATTATAGAGGAAATGGAATCGGAAAGTTGCTCTTAAATAAAGCGGAAGAGTGGGCAAAACAAAGAAATCTTATCGGGATGTCCTTGGAAGCACAAGATGATAATCTTGGTGCATGCAGATTTTATGTGAAACAAGGATTCATACTAGGTGGGGCTGATACACTAAAGCAGTCATATAATCCAATTATTGAGACCACTTTGTACTGGTATAAGTTATTCAAGTAATGGTGTTAGTTAATAAACACACATACTGTTTAAAAAGCCAAGCGTTCATATACATGAAAATAGTAAGAATAAGGGTTATTTTCATCTGTTATTCCTTGGGTAACAGATGTCTCCTTCCATTCCGTGCAAATCAACATTTGGAAAGAAAGTGTCACCTTCAAATTCTGCATGAATCTTGGTTATATACATTGTTTCTACATATGGAAGAAATATTCTATAAATTACTTCTCCGCCAAAAATAAATATTTCTTCTTCCTTTTCACATAATGTAAAGACTTCATCTAGTGAATGAGCCATTTCACAGCCATCAAATACTATTTCTCTGTCTCTAGATAAGACGATATTCCTTCTGCTACTTAGTGCTCTTCCAATAGATTGAAAGTTTTTTCTTCCTAAAATAATTGGATGCCCTGAAGTAATCTTTTTCACATACTCCCAATCTCTCGGAATTCTCCAAGGAATATCATTATCCTTCCCAATTACTCTGTTTTTGTCCATCGCTACAATTAAAGAGTCCTTCATGAAGCACTCCCCCTATTGACTTATGTAAAATAGCTTAATAGTCGATCAAAAGAATCAATCTCCGCAAATGGTTTTATCTTGGTAGCGTTCTTAATCTTACGTGGATTAAACCATATACCTTTTAAATTGGCATTTTGACAACCACCAATATCACTTTCTATGTCATCCCCAACAAATAATGTATCCTCTGGCTGCACATTAAGCTTATTTAAAACTAGCTCAAATATGCGTTTGTCCGGTTTACTAATTCCTACTTCATCGGAAATGATGATGGTATCAAAATAATGATGTAAATTGGTGTTGATTATTTTTGCTTTTTGTCTTTGAACAGTACCATTTGTGATAATTGCAACCTTCACTAGGCTCTTTAACCTATTAACTATATTAATCGTATCTTGATTCACAGAAAAACAATACGGAAAATGATTATTCCAAAAAACTAAGATATCATTGTGTGGTATTCTGTATTTCGGTGGAAACGCATCGAAAAATGCTTCCAAAACCTTTGTTTTATCCTTTTGACCATAGCATTTCTTATCCTGTTCTTTGAATTCTTGCAGCATTTCTTTTTTTAAGGAATCGTTAATATCCTCATAACATTTTTCTAACATAATGAAAAACAGTTTATCTACGGCATTATCTCTATCAAGCAAGGTGTCATCTAAATCAAATAGCACTGCTTTGTAGTTGCTCATATAATTTCATCGCCTTTCTTACCCTTACCATTTAAAATTCCACATAAAAAGGTTGGCTACTTTCATCCAAACATTTCTCTATTCTTTCTCTAAAATTCTTATGTGTCACCATTTCCAACGCTTTCTCAATGGAAAAATACCCTACTTCCAAACTTTCTGGAGAAGTGGTTAATTCCCCTCCAACTGGTTTTGCTAAAAACAGCGTATTGCATATAGAACGGTTGACATTTTGAAAGATTCCACAAAATTTGATTACTTCAATATCAATACCTGATTCTTCTTTCGCTTCTCTAACTGCAGCATCTTTCAAGGACTCTCCCTCTTCCACTTGTCCGCCTGGCATTTCCCAGCCTCTTTTAGGTCCCTTGATTAATAGAATTTCGCCCTGTTCATTGATAACAATCGTCGCTGCTGAAACGATATGTTTTGGCGGTGACCATTGCTGTTGTGTACTTTTAATCAATTGATTTCCCTCCGTTCTTTTTAGAGCTTTTCTACCCTTGCATTTCCTCCACTGTTTTAATAATTCGATAGAATGCTTGATTAATAGGTGTTTCGATGCCAAGCTTCTGACCATAATCGATAACTTTTTCGGCAAATAAAGCGACTTCTGTTTTTCTGCCAGCTTCGATATCCTGCAACATTGATGTCTTTCCTGTACCACTAACTTTGCTTAATACATTGGCAAAAAAATAATCCACGTCTTTTTCTGTTAGGTCAATCTCCTTAGCCTGAGCAAGCTGAATTACTTCCTTCATCGCACTTTTTGCTAGTTCTCTTGCTGGTCCTTCTTTTTGAAAGAAGGCATATGGAGCTCTCGTTACAGCGGAAGCTTGATTCATGCCTACGTTAATCATGAACTTATTCCATAGTGCTCGTTCCATATCTTCTGGTACATCAACTGGTATGCTTGCTCTTTCTAAGCATTCTCTGACCTCTTTTACGCAATCCGTCAGCTCTATATTTACTCTTTCCCCAAAAGTGATAATCCCAGGAGTACTGTAATAGATTCGATTGTCTTCTCTTGTTGAGTCAATACCATTGCAGATGGAATAGAGAATCTTTTCTTCCCCATAGCTTTGTGCTATTTCTTCCTCGCTTGTAATCCCATTTAATAAGGAAAGAATTACTGTTTTCCCTCCTACAAATGGACGAATTAGGGAGATTGCTTCTTGAAGCTGTCCATATTTTACTGCAAGAATAATCAGTTCAAAGGCTTCTGATTGTGTTTCATGATTGATGTACTGAAAGGAGGTTTCCTCCCCGTTTATATAGTACTTTTCTTTTTCGTATTTTGTTTTTCTATGCTCATCGACAATAATTTGTACTTCTAATCCTTCTACTTCCTGAAGCATTTTGCCGTATACTGCACCAATTGCTCCAAGTCCTACGATACCGATTTTTTTGATGGTCACTTTTCTTTCCTTCTTTCTGCAATTATTCATAATCTTTTAAATTATTCTAACATATATTTCTAGTAAAAATACTTCCTTTTCATCAACGAAAAGGAAGTATCTTCTATCCTATCTTATCTTTACCTGCTTCAATCGCTTTGTTAATGGCTTTGCGAATGATTGCTTTCTCTTCTACATCTTTATGTTCCTTCAGTATATCGCATACAATTTTCCTTGAAGTCACTTCATTTCTCATTATCGGGTAAACCAATGAATACAAATATGCCGCTTGTTTTCTATATATGGTTAGTTTCACTGCATGTTATTTACAGGAAGCACGAGCGTTATTTTAAATAAATCTCCATCTGTATCAATCGTCATTACTCCCTCATGAAGGTCGATAATCGATTTTGCAATCGCAAGTCCAAGTCCGGATCCTTCCGTATGTCTAGAGGTATCCCCTCGTTTAAAACGCTCAAATAATTCATCCATATTGTCATCTAGTTCATACTTAGAAATATTTTTAAATTGAAGAATCGCTTGCCCTTTTTCTTGTTTAATCGAAAGGTAGACACGAGAATGCTTCAAGGAATACTTCAAAATATTTCCTATTAAATTATCAAATACTCTCCATAGTTTTTGCCCATCTACTACTGCATTAATCGACGGCTCTTGATTGGTTACACGAAAATCAAGAGTAGAGGATTTGATTGTTTCATCATATTCTCCTAATGCTTGCTGTAAAAGCTGCACTAAATCTACCTTTTCCTTCTTCAATTCCACATTGCCACTAACCATTTTCGAAACTTCAAATAAATCATCAATCAATACTTTCAACCGCTGTGATTTACGGTCAATAATGGCCAGATAACCATCTTTTTCTTCCTCTGATAGATGTTTATTTTTCAATAATTCCGTATAGTTAATGATGGATGTTAAAGGTGTTCGTAGATCGTGACTGACATTCGTAATTAATTCGGTTTTTAGGCGTTCGCTTTTTTCCTGGGCTGTCTTTGAAACAATTACCCCAGATTTTAACGTATTAATATGATCCGCAAATGCTGTTAACTCTTTCGCCCCTTGGATTGATATTTCTTGATGTAAGTCCCCATTTATTACCGCATTCGTTTGTGCAAGCAGCTTACTAGAAGCCTTTATATTTCTCACCACAAAAATAATAACTGGAATTCCAATGATAAGGGCAGCTACTAAATAGAATGGGATAAGAATTTGCAATACCAGACTTATTGGTAAAAATAGACCTAACATAAAAATCACTAGCAAGCTACCAATCGCTTTTTTGGTAAAATCTCTACTGGATAGAAGCTGTGAAATAGCTGTTTTCATCTTATTTAAACTTATACTTATAAAAGTATTTTTCCACTTTATTTTCTCTTTAAATAGTAGATAGCCTTGAATGAGAGATAGTGTTACAAATACCCATGCCAAAAGAAGAAAGGCAAGAATATCACCCCAATTTCCTCCTAATTCATTCACCTTCATGGATAGTTGGTCCCCGATTCCCCATAGTCCAATAACAGCTAATATGGCACTTATCACCAATAGCATATATCGGATATCAATTGGAACCTTTCGATAAGAAGGATAGTCCCATTGCGCAAAGCTGATTTTCCTTTTTACAAGCATGAAAATACATACTACTAAACTGATAATGCTCAATGAGCTTCCAAAAATCATTTTCTTTTGATAAGCATAATACTTATTCTCTTCCTCTATCAGCAAACTACCATTACTTAATTTTTTTGGTACAGCAACAACTCCTTCATAATTACCAATCTCTTTTTTTAACTGATTTACGATAGTAGGCGTATTTCCATCTTCCCATGACCACATTGTAAATCCATTATCCCTGTAGATTATTGATTGTCCTGGCAAATTTAACTTCTCTGTTTCCGCAGTAAAATAGTAGTTGCCGAAGAAATTTGCATTTTCCTTGTTAATTATCTTATCTACTGTTTCTTCTGGAGAAAGAGTCATATTAGTTACAACTGCTTCCGTTTTACTGTTTTTTAAATAATAATAGAATGATTCAGCCCATTGCTCAAATTCATATTTTGTATTTTCCAAATCTCGATAATATCGATCTACCTCTAATTGCTTTTCTTCTTTTATTTTTTCTTGGACATATTCATCATTTGGCAATAGCTCTGTGATTTCCTTTATATCTCGATCTCTTTCTTCTGTTAAAAGCTCCTCTACTGCATCATCGCCATTTTCGATTGCTAGGGCTATATCTTCTTCATATTGCTCATTAATTAATTGCATTTGTTCATTTAGACTTGCGTATGAATCACGATATTCAGCGATTTCTTCTTTCGTGACGCTGATGTTCTTTTTCGCTTCTTCTATTGGCACCTGATATAACTGATAATCACTTAATAGTTCTGTAAAATACATTCGTTTGTCTTCAAACTTGGTGGAGTCATAATAATTTGTATGTATATATTGCGTTAGCCATATTTTTAGCGGCGCTAGCCCACTAAGCCCTATCGTAACCAACAATGTCCAAACAATAAAAACTACAATAAAAACCCCTCTACTTCTCCATTTTGTAGCCAATGCCCCACACCACCTTTAAAAAACGCGGATTTTTTGGATCCACTTCGATTTTCTCGCGTATTTTTCGAATATGTACCGCGACTGTATTTTCGGCATTGTATCCAGGTTCCTTCCATACACTTTCATAAATCTCCGCAATGGAAAACACTCTGCCTGCATTTTTCATCAATAAAACAACGATTTTATATTCAATTGGCGTTAGCTTTACACTTTCTCCATTTACCGCTACTTCTTTTGCCTCCTGGTCTAATGTTAAGCCATGAAGGTCTATTTTTTTCTTCACACCATCAAAGGTTCCAAGTGTCACATATCTTCGTAATTGCGATTTCACTCTTGCGACTAGTTCCATTGGATTGAATGGTTTTGTGATATAATCATCAGCGCCTATTTGCAATCCCAGTATTTTATCCGTATCTTCACTTTTCGCGGTCAGCATAATAATCGGGATATTTTTTTGTTCACGAATTTTATAAGTAGCAGAAATCCCATCTAAATTCGGCATCATAATATCCATTAGAATTAAATGAACAGTTTGTTCCATTAAAATATCCAATGCCTCTAGGCCATCACTTGCTTTTAAAACGGTAATCCCTTCGTTTTTAAGATATATTTCAATGGCATCTCTAATTTCTTTCTCATCATCCACTACTAGCACACTTACTTTCTCCAACAACAACCACCTGCTTTCTCTCTCTTCGCTGTCTCTATCATAGGCAAAAAATCTTAATATCTGCTAAGCAAATTTCTTAAGATTTTCTTAATATTCTACTAGGATATTCCATTCTCTCATTCTATCAGAGGAATAGTTTTGTTCACACCACTATTTCGTTGTAATCATTTCTTTCACTAGGTAAAAGAAAAATGGCTTTCATCCACTATTGATGAAAACCATTTTTCTTATTGTTTAGCCTTTATTTGTTCCCGAATCTTCTCTAGTTCCTCAAGGGACAGTTCCCCTAATGACTCTTTTATTTCTTCTTCCATGCGCTTGCGGTTTTTCTCTCGGTATAGATTCCACCAGTCACGAAGGCCTTCTGTTTGATCCAATATGTAATCAATGTCGATTTCTTCTACCTCATCATCCGAAATATACTCCAACACTGCTGCTAGCATGCGGTTTAATTTATCTACCTCTCCTTCTTTCTTTTTTGTATTCGTCGTTTCCTTCTCTACTTCTTCGCTAAGTTCTTCATCTTTGCTAGGCATTGTATTCCTCCTACCTTTATTCCTGTTTTCCCTAGTATTTCCGTTAGAAAAATGCACTATTCTTTTCAGTGCAGGAAAAAGATATCCCCATAGCGAATCAATGATTGTAAGTTTATGTTTAAGGAGTGTGTAAAATGGAAGCACGTCATGAAAATTTATTTAAACAATTGGAAACCTATCGGAAGGAACTTTTAGGGACTGTTGAAATGGTGACAGACGAGCAAGCGGAAATCGTCCCAGATGGATTTAATAATAATATCCGCTGGAATCTCGGTCACCTTTATCTCGATCAGTTTTTATGGATCGAGGCATTAACAAAAGTAGCCTCTCCTACTTCGAAGCAATTTAATCAATGGTTTGGTTTCGGTACAACACCAGCTAACTTCACAGATGAGACACCATCCTTCCATGAATTAAAAGAGCTTTTAAACGCTCAACCACAAGAAATATTAGAGAAATATCGCAATGAGCTTGAAAAAGAATATCCCCCAATCGATATGGGCATGCACACAATCGAACAAGTATTAATTCGAACGATTTTTCATGAAGGCATGCATTTACAGGCGATAAATGATTTGAAAAGGTTTATTTAGAGATATTTGGGAAGAAAAAATGGCCCTATGAAATCGTTAAGCGAAATTATGCTTACCATATTCTCATTAGAAATAATCGGTAAAAGTTTTATTATCTAAAGCAACGAAGGATTCGGATCCTACAAAAAATCAAAACCACTGAACAAACAATTTCAGTGGTTATTATCTGTATCTATAAAAAAATGACTACATTATCTCGTTTTGGTGTCTTTAACACTATAAAAGCTATTCACTTTCCCCTTTTACTCGTCTATTTTCCTCTTGTTTTAACCAATATCTAATACCCTTTCCAGCCAATGGTTCATCCTTATATCTTGGTATTAGGTGAAGATGACAATGAAAAATCTCTTGGTTAGAAACTTTTCCTACATTCCATCCTATTGTATAGCCATCAGGAGAATGGTAATTATCTATAAACTTTTTTGCCTCATGTACTAGCTCATATGTATCGTTCCACTCTTCTTGTGTTAATTCAAAGACGTCCTTGTGATGTTTTTTAGGAATTATTAAACCGCTACCCTCTAAGATACCTTGATGTTTGTTATGTTGCAAAAAATAACATGTTTCATTCTCCAGGACAATATTTTGGTCCCTATCTTTATGTGGATTACATAAAGGACAATCTAAATCATAAGCCATTTTTCTTCTCCTATAACTATCTCTTTATTCATCCGCCACATCACCAAAAAATATCAAATTCCCCCCTAAGCATCACAATCAATGCTTATCTTTGCCTGCAATTTTCTCAATCAAAGCTGGCAACCAATCATCCAGATTAGTGAACACAAAGCCCGCTTTTCCTGCCTTTTCCGTATTCATATACCATGTGGCAGGAATGGCAAATGGGGAGGTGTTTTCTTCGTCCCCTTTTAACGTTATTTTCGCAGCATGCCCTGTAACCTTTTCAATCATACGGATTAATTCTCCCATTGAAATTTTCCCATCTGCGGTTGCATTAAATGGTCCTTCCACGTCTGAAAAACCTGCCCATTTTAGAAACATAGCAGCTTCTGTGGCAAGAATAAAGGACATTTCTGCATCCATATTAACAAAGCCAATCGTTTTTCCTTGCTGAATCCGCTCCACATGAAAATGCAAACGACCTGTGTAATCATCTTCCCCTAACACGATAGGGAACCTTACTGCCACAACTGGAAATGTTGCATACTGAAAGAAAACGGCTTCTGCTTGTCGCTTTCCTTCGTTATATGTAAATGCCTCTTTATCTCCCCATGCTATCGGATAATGATACGGATCAAAGTCTTCTTCTCTCTTTTCCATTCCATCTGCAGCATACGTCGATAAGGAAGAAGTAAACACAAGCTTGCCAATGTTCCCGTTAAAAATCTCACAAAAATCTCTTGCTTCATTTGATGTATAGCAAATATTATCATAAACAATATCAAATTTTCGACAGTCAAAATGATTAATAAGTTGTTCCTTCATAGATCGATCACCGATGATATGCTCTACTTGATCGCCAAATGAATGACTTGTTGTCCCACGGGTCATAATCGTAACCTGATGCCCCTCTTCCAATAACATTTCCACAAGCTTTTTTCCGAAAAAACGAGTTCCACCAAGTACTAATATTTTTTTCATTCTTTTTATCCCCTACTCTTTGATTTTACTTTAGAAATTCCATAAAGAGGAGCTATTTCCTCCTTTTTAATCCATTATATTATTTCCAAAAAACTACATTATTTTGCAATAAAATATTCTGCATTCAAAATTTGTTCTTTCTAAATCCCAGATGTAACGCCCTGAACAATTTGGCACCCATTATTCCACATTTCTGCGTGTCGTAATTTCGCTAAGTGAAATATTCTTTCCAGCTTTGTTCCTTTGTAATCGTTAATTCCCCCTGTTCAAACACCCTATCTTCTTCCTCTGAAATCGCACAAAAGCCGTTATTTAACACACAATGCCATGCTTCAAAATCAGAAAGGAGCACTTTTTTATCAGGTATTTATACTGTTAAACATACAATTTTTGTACCTTTCTGAAAGAGACTTTCATGCTTTAAATTCGGTTTTTTCATCCAAAGCCAAACTGGAAACAAACCATTATTATTCAGCCTCTTATCCATTTGTTTGATCATCCATTGATAAGAATGGAGGAAATCTTTATCCACAAACTTCTCATCCCCAATGAAGTAGCCGATTTGATTTAAGATTTTTACCACTTCGGTTGCTTGGTTGGTGAAGTATATAGGCATCAATCAAGCTCCTTATCTTTTATTTCGCTATTTCAGAAAAATCATCGTTATGGTAATATTAAACAAAAAAGGAAAGGAAATTCTATGAAACAGAATTACTATAGCGTTGGATCTTTTACTATTTTTTCCGTATCTTCTGTGGCTTACATACTTGCGTTTTTTATGAGTCTCCCTTTTCCCAATACTCTCTCTATAATACTCCTTAGGCTTTTTCCTATTATTGGGATAATCTTCGGTTGCTTAGGAAAAAAAGGATTCTTCAAAATTTGCGGCCTTATCGGTAATGTCCTTCTTTTATATATTAATGGTTGTAATCCCTTTCGTTACCTCATTTTTTTGGAATCAACCTTGATTTCATTTAATGATCTTATAAATATTGACAGGGGGTATTTATTTGCAACAAAAACAATCACTTCTATTAATCATACTTATTAATATCGTCATTTTTTGTTTACATCAGTATTTATTCTTTTATGTTAAAATTTCCGATTTCCTTTTGCAGCTTTTATATTTTCTTATCACTTTTTTGCCTTTAAATGTATGGTTTTGGCGCAGTAAATTTAAGATAAATTTTTATCATCACTGGGTATGTATTTATATAGGACTCCTATGCTCCACTTTCTTTTTCTTTCTGTTTAAAACTTCGACAACAGATACAGCAGATTTTTTATCTATAGGCGAATTCTACTTTGATTTATTTTTAACTATATTGGTTTTTTCGTTTGGAGAGATGGTAATATTAATTTGTTTGAACGGGGTTACTTATATTTTTAGAAGATTAGTAGGCTACCACTGAAACGCTTTCATCTTCACCTCTTTAACAAAAGCAGCTATAATAAGCGTCTGAAATCTTTATTCAAACAGGGTTTCTTCCATTTAACAATAAATAAAGGTATTTAAATGTCCTCTCAGCAAGGACATTTAAATACCTTTTGTCTTTTTATGGTGCCAGCGTATAATGGTAAATAAGTCAAATGGAAATTTCTTAGAAAAAAGACAAACTTTAAGAAAAGTCCCCTATTTCCATTTTTAGGAAGAATCAACCATCACAGAGTATTATTATAGGGCTCCTCTAGAGCGTGAAAGGACCTTGCGTTTCATCCTACAGGGATACCGCCTAGCGAATATAAACTTCGATTTTCACGTATTATTCGTATTTGCAGGACAAGATCCATAACGCTGGCACACGAGGTCTAAAGCCTCAGGCACGAAATACAATGTGATCTAACGTCCTAGAGGAGCCCCATTTTAGCTCAAACAATAATAAATTTATAAAAGGTTAAATAATGGTACGATAAACTTCTAAATTAAGCTGATAGGCAAGTATTTGACAAGACGTGGACTTCATAAAACCGTTTTGTGTTAGCGACTCTAAGCTTCTTACTTATTTCATCTACTAGAACATAGTTCTCTTGATCCGTATGGTATAAGGTATGGTTTCGAATCATGGAAAAGGCTAGGCGAATCATTCGGTTTCCTAAGGCTATATAGGCCTGACCCGTGAGTTTTCCACGCTCCTTAAAGGCTTTATATCTTTGTTTCATTTCGGGATTATTTACAGCTAGGGATTTACCTACCTGGTAGGTGATATTTCGGAATGTTCTTCTTCCTTGTTTAGAAATACAGAAATAAGATGGTCTTTTCCCTCCCGATTGCTTCACAATAGGATTGGTCCCTGCCAATTTAATTAATTGCCCCGCATGTTCGAAATCGGAGATATCGCCCATTTCAGCGTATAATTCAGCTCCAGTAACCACTCCTATCCCAGGAACACTTAGAATAACTGCTCCCTCCATACCAACAAACAAATCTTCAATTTTACGTTCTAATTCACCAATTTGGTTATTCAATAATTCAAAACGATCCAATTTTTGAGTTAGGAGAAAAATGTCCCCCTCTAAAGATGCTTTGGGTTGAGATATCGAATTTTCCGCATAGTTTAATAGAATCTGAATGGTGTTGTCTCTTATTTTTAAGTTTTCACGAATGGAAAGATCACGTAATCCCTTTTCCCCAAGCTTTAAAATATCGCTTGGATGGGGATAATGCCTCATGAGGTAGAGAGGTGCTTTTCCAAACAAATTACTAAATGGTTCCACTTTTTCACGCTTTCCTTTTACCCAGACGGATTTCCCCTGAAATTCCCTAAAAATATGGTCTAAATGCATACGAATCAAGTTTTGAGTAGCTGTTCGTTCCCCCACTAATTCGCGTCGGGCACGTGTAAGTTTCTGTAGGCTTAGCACATCACCAGAAGCTAACTCGTTGGATGTCCCCCGGCCATGAATCATGGATTGAACAATGGCCATTAGATCTAAATTATCCGTCTTAGACCAATTTAATAGGGTTTGTCTTTCCTGGGCAGTAGTAGCTGCATTCAAAGTTCGAACATGATAGCCAAGCGAATGACTTTTTCTAACAAGATCCTCGTAATAATGCCCTGTCGTTTCAATCCCCACTACTACTTCTTTCAGTCTGTTTTTATTCTTTTCCGACTCAATGATTCTCTTTAAATAGTCGAAACCAGTCATAGAAGCATCAAACTCGAAAGGTTTGACTAAAATGTCCCCATAAAACGTACAAATCAATGCTTTTTGTGTAAACTTTGCCGCATCAATCGCCACTAACATTAAATTTTCTGTCCCTGTCTCTCTCAAGAACTCTGCCCATCGACTTCCTTTTTTACCTTGAATGTGGTTAAATATTGAATATGCCATCGTTTTCATCTCCTTGGTAAGGGTAGTAAGATTGGAAGTTCTGTGATAGGTACTTCCATTTTACAATGAAAACGGTGGCTTTTTTCTAATTATTTGACCTATTTACTATACTAGGCACC
>NZ_JVDT01000150.1 GCF_001076885.1 Bacillus sp. 522_BSPC | reverse complement strand
TTCGTCTTTAATGATTAGTTATTTTGTTTTGTCCCACCCTCTTTATTCTTATACTTCTTCAAAAACTAGTCTGTTTGTATTTTTATCATATTTATATTTGATGAATCTTACATTTCTCCATTCAGCAGATTCTGTGGGACGTCTTCCTTTAATATAATTCCGCTTGCAAATATTCTCTCTCTCCTTAATTACTTCCTCTGGAAAATCATATGCCACAAGAAAAGCTTCAATCATTGAATAATCTCCATGAGAGTATTCTTGATTAATCCAGTCTACATATTTCATCACCTGATTAATTGCTTCTTTATTCGCACCATCTCTTTTAATCTCTATTAATAAGTACTTAGAAATAGTATCAAAACCTTCAATATTTCTATATCCAAACATATCCATTTTATCCATATAATCAATTGGTTTAAACGGTGAAGCAATCACTTGGTGAGAAATATAATCCCACTTTCCAAATATACTTTCTTTATTATTGGTAATAATATCAGCAATATGAGCTTCAATTGCCATCTCATGCCTTATGTAATCTTCTTTAGAAGAGTATTTTAAAATATTCTCTGATGTTAAAGAATACTTATCGGATAATTTATGTTTTATACTATTTCGTAGCGATTCACTAAATGAGAATTTCCCTTGCCCTATGTTTAGATACTCTTCATTTCTCTTCAATATAATATCCCTTAGAGCCTTATTTTCTTCTTCATCAATTTT
Source organism: Bacillus sp. 522_BSPC (assembly GCF_001076885.1). Lineage (GTDB taxonomy): Bacteria > Bacillota > Bacilli > Bacillales > Cytobacillaceae > Niallia > Niallia hominis. The sequence continues at coordinate 15,888 of NZ_JVDT01000150.1, read as the reverse complement.
TATAAAAGATACCTTCCAGAATGCCCTTAAAATTCTAAATTTATCAGGATTAGAAGCTAAAACGTCATCCATGTCAATTCCTTTTTCAAAAAAACAGGGATAAGGATAGAATGAACAAATAAATCTATTATTAATAGAATTTTCAGATTCATCTAACAACAAACTATCTTTAATATATCCGTAGATTGGTATTTTAGGAATATCTGCATCAGGATAATTTAGAAATTTACAATCATTCTTGATATTTTTAAGAATACCTATTCCATAAATTTTTCTTTTAATAAAAAAATATACATTATCTCCTTCTTTCATAGTTAGATAGTCAGTTAAAGTTCCTTCATGGTGAGCTAACCAGCGATTATTCGTTGGCTCTGTCAAGTTAGTACTATAAATACCGTTATTTATAATTTTTTCAAGTGACTTCATATTATTTAAGTTAAATACATACCCTGCCATATTATCCCCTTATTTTTTGTTTTTTCTTGTTGTGCTATCTATTCACAAAAATAATACACCTAATATTTCCCATACTCTTTCAATTCTAATATTATCCACACATTAAATCAAATATATCAACATAAAAGGCATTTTCCTCTTTGATATAATGTTTATTTCAATGCTCTTCTATATGTAGAGTTCTAAAAAAAACAAAAGCCAGGCACCACTAAAAGACACTTGTCCTTTGCAGTTGCCTGACACTTAGAAAATAAGATTAAATTATCTACATTTTTTCACTAGCGTCGCATAAAAATTGACGGAATTTTCCGTTATTAATTATCCTTACTTTTGAGTAAAAAGAAAGATGATTAAACATAGGTAGTAAACATCCATTTTTTTACTATACCTTGTGGCGAGTGTGATAGAGACAGTGATTGGCTTATGGGACAGTGTTTCCCCCTATTTTTCTCAACCAAATGTGTTCCGGTTTCCATAAAGCTGCTTTCAAATAACGACTAATTTGTAAGTACGATCGCTTACTTTTCGTGTTCCGTTGAGCCAGTACATTCAAGCAATAGACGATCATCGCTATATACACTTGGTTGTGCACAGCTTGTTCACTCTGTCCAAAGAATTTTTTGATATTCAAATGCTGTTTCATCCATTTGAAAAACAGTTCAATGGCCCACCGTGATTTGTAAAGTTCAGCGATTTCATCCGCACTTAAATCAAAACGATTCGTTAACAAGTGTAGCTCATTTCCTTTTGTATCCCATACTTTGATCAAACGGAAAACATTCTCCGATCGATTTTGTGTGGTTCCAATGACGACCATCTCATCCGATAACACAGAAGAATCTTCTAGTAACGAGAGTGTTTCAAGGCTACGTACAACCGCATTTTTACGCAGTCGAGAGACGAAGAAATAGCCTTCATCTGTCATGCGATCGAATCGTTCATAGTCCAAGTATCCACGATCAAACACATACATGCATTCTTTGTCATCGACCAGGATCTCAAGCTGGCCTCGGTCATGTTCGTTGGCATTTGTAAGCACGGATTGATCTGGATAGGAATGACCTTTTTCCATAAATACGAGGCGTAGATGGAGCTTCACACCAGATTTGGTTTTTCGAAATTTTGCCCACTTATGGTTGTTCAAGTTTAATGGTAATGTACTGGAATCAATAATTTTAAGAGGTGTTGTCGTTTTTCGTCTCGCTTGAAAATCAGTCTTCCGATGAATTTGCTTGACTAAATCAAGAAAAATAGTTTGGAAAAACTCCGTTGGAACCAGATTTAATCGTCTACCCAGTTGAGAGAAACTAATGGAATCAAGTTGAGTGGCGTTTTGTAATTCTTCTGAAAACACGCAATCACTTAATGCACGCAAACTCTCCGTTTCATGGAGTTGTGCATATAGTAGTAATTTCAAAAAGGAAGTCATATGCAGCTTCTTCGTATAGTAATTTAAATGATAGTTTTTCACTTGTTCCTCCAACAAATTGTTGGAAATAGGTGAAAGCCATTGTTCAAATGATGTTTTTCGTGTAAACTTATCCATGCGTTAGTCCTTTATTTTGGATTTGGATAGGTTACTACCACCAACCCATTATAAAGGCTTTTTTTATAGAAAAGTTTATTTGCGGAAAATTTAATTTATTTAGCTATGTTGAATTATTTTAATGCGACACTAGTGACATTTTTTAACAAAAAAAAGAAAATATTTCCTAAAAAACACAACATTAATCCAACTGATAGAAATCAATGACTACTCATTTCTACCAAAATCTTGCACTGACTCCGATCATTTGTTAACCTTTCCAATCCTTCTGTAACTAGATCATCCAATGCAATCTTGCTTGTTATAACTGCATTTCCATTAATCACACCACGTGCTAGTAATCGAATAACTTCAGGGAATAGATTATTATAGGCAAATGACCCACTAACCTTTACTTCTGGAGAAACGATTAAATTGGGACTAAATGAAACTGGTTTCTCCCACACACTAACTATTTTAAATTCTCCTCCTGGTCGGATAGAAACGATGCCTGTTGAAAATGTTGCTTCCACACCTGCAGCATCGTAAGCAACATCTACTCCTCCTTCTGTATTATCCAAAATAAAGCTTCTGACATCTTGCTCCATAGGATTGAGTACATAGGTTGCCCCTAATTCCAATGCTTTTTTCCGTCTTTCATCAGATACTTCAACGACAAAGATTTCACTTGCTCCTGCGGCTTTTACTGCCTGTAAAACAAGTAATCCAATTGGTCCTGCACCGAATATAGCAGCAGTGTCACCAAGACGAAGCTGACTTGTACGTACTGCATGTACAGCAACTGAAGTTGGCTCAACAAGGGCTCCAAGCTCTAAACTCATTTGATCTGGTAAAAGATATACATTCTCTTGGTTCACCACTGCATATTCAGCAAATCCACCAGATTTTGTATAGCCATAAGAGCCACCCAATTTACATATATTGAAATACCCTCGTTTACAGTTCGTACATTTCCCACATGGTGTTAACGGTTCAACAGCGACTCTATCTCCAACATTAGCCTTTGAAACACCTTCACCAACTTCGACAACCGTACCAGAAAATTCATGTCCCCATACAGAATGGGTACGAAAAGGGTATGCCCCAGCAAGATATTCATGCATATCACTTCCACAAATGCCTGCAAATGCAACTTTTATTTTCACCATACCACTTTCTAATGAAGGAACTGCTGTTTCTTCAATTCTGATATCTTTTGCTCCATAAAAATTGGCTGCTTTCATTACTGTACTCCCCTTTATGAAAATACTTACCATCAATCAGGAGGTTATTTTTTTCTATACCTCACCGATCGTTTGTTTAACCAATCAACCTTTTAAAGGATAAGTGTATCCCTTACTAATCTCCTTATCTTTGTTAAAGAGAAGACTTCCTGCTCTTTAATTCGGGATCGATAAGTCCTTGTAAAAGAAAACGCACCGCATAATCTGCAATCTCTTCGGATGTAAGATCTAAACTCCCACGATTTAAGAAACTATTATGGTAAGAATACATTAAAGTTCCCATAATAAAGTCAATAGCTAAATCAACTGAAGGAAAATGAATCGTTTTCTGCTCCATACATGCCAGCAATATTACCCGAAGTTGTTCCCAAGAAGGTAAGAAGACATCTTTTAGCATCCCAATCCTAGGACTATTCATTACAATTTCCTGCTGCAAAATATTAATTAATTCATGTTCTTCATGACGATACAGAATAAATCTTTTACAAAATTCTTTTAAAGCCTCTAAAGAATCCGATAAATCATATTCTGTCGTCATAAAAGATTCTCTCAACGGTTCAAAAAGTGCATAAAATACATTTTCTTTTCCACCAAAATGGTAGGATACCAACGCAAGAGATACCTTTGCCTCTTCACATATCTGCCTCACTGTTGTTCCATCATATCCCTTTTTAGAAAATAGATGCTTAGCGGCATGTAATATTTGAACTTTTACTTGTTTATTTTTTTCTTCATCATTTACTATTTGCTTTGCCATAGTTCCCTCTTCCTGTCCTACATGAACAAATAATGAACTTTTTAAAATACTAGTTTATGCTTGTCCTTTTTACTTGTCAATTTACACTTGGATAGAACTTTCGGCATTTTCCTACTTATTTATTTTTTAAAAAGTCAGGATCAGCGAAACTTGGATTTGGATATTTATAGAATCCCTCTCCTGTTGCACGTCCTAATTTTCCTTTATCAATATAATCAACTTTTAATTTATCAGCTAACTTTATATATTCAGCAGCTCCAGTTGCATCTGCTTTTCCTTTTGTAATGTTATAAGCAGTAGTAATACCGACTACATCAAGAATTGCAAATGGTCCCATAGGTGCTCCAGTTGCTACCATCCATGTTTTATCGATTGTTTCCACTTCTGCTACTTCATTAACAAGTAACATTTGAGCTGCTTCTAACAGAGGAACTAATAAGGAGTTCAAAATATAGCCTGGCTGTTCTTTATGAAGTGGTAATGCAATCATTCCAATACTTTTTGCAAAAGCTATTACTTCTTCAAAAACACTTTCAGAAGTTCCTTTATGCTTCATAATTTCCGCAGTGTTATTTTTCCAAATTTCATTAGCAAAATGAAGAGCTAAGAACTTATCTGGACGTCCAGTAGCTTCAACAAATTGGCTTGGTAGAAGTGTGGAAGAATTTGTAGCAAAAATAGTTTTTTCTGGAGCAACAGTGGCTAACTGTTTGTAAAAATCTGTTTTAATTTGGACTACTTCAGGGATTGCTTCAATAACAAGATCTGCATTTTCAACCGCATCTGCTAAGTTCGAATAAAAAGAAAGACGACCATAAGCTTCCTTTAACTCTGCATCCGTAGAACCGATATCTTTTTTGTAGTATGGCATTAAATCTTGAAGGCGATCTTTTGCTTTTTCTAGAACTTCCTCATTTATATCGTATACGGATACTTTATACCCCATAAATGCAGTTTGAAAGGCAATTTGACTACCTAAAACTCCACTACCAGCAACAGTAATATGTTTGAAATCCATTGTAAATTCTCCCTTTCTGTTCCTTAATAGATTCATTACTTTAAAAAATAATAAACTATCATCTATTTGAACAATCGTTTTGAACGTTTGTTCAATTTATAATTTACGCTTATCCTTTTTTATTGTCAAACATAAACATCTTGCTTATAGTGAAAAACGAATACCAAGCACTAGAAAAGACATTTATTTCTGAATGGTGTTGCAACTCCATTCAGAAATAAATGCTGCTTCTGTAGATGAACTACTAGATTCCATGAAGATTAAAGCATATATACATGTTCAAAAAGCTAAATCTATGACATAATGTTTTTAATCTGATTATTCTAACTATTAAGGAGTGGTACTAAATGATAGAAAAACTTTACTGGTTACCTACAGGAAAATTAACGCTAGATCATTCTTCTTTAAATCAAAAATTAGAGCCTGGAAAGCTTGTAACCTTACAAATATGGTCCTATCTGCTAGAAACAAAGGATGGCCCTATCCTTATTGATACAGGTATGCCAGAATCGTTTATTGAAAATCCAGGTTATTTTGATTATACGCCATTTGAAGGGTTGTTCTTACCTGATATGAGAAAGGAAGATCATATTCTTTCCGTATTAGATAGAATTGGCTATAAACCAGATGACATTCAAGCAATCATTTCTTCCCATTTACATATGGATCACGCTGGTGGAAATCCGCTGTTTCCCAAAACACCTATATTTGTTCAGCAAGCAGAGCTGGATGTTTCTATTGGAAACGAAGGATATGCTCCACCAGAATGCACGCAAGCAGATTTAAATTATAAGGCCATTCAAGGAGATTATGAACTCATGCCTGGAATTCAACTTCTCTTCACTCCTGGTCATACACCTGGACATCAATCAATTCTTGTAACTACGAAGCAATCTGGGCCTATTTTATTGACGATTGATTTAGCCTATACAAAAGAAAATTATGAAGATGACATTCCATTTGCTACATTTGATCAACAAATAGCTACTGAATCGATTAGAAAAATTAAAAATCTTATGGCCGAAATACGTCCTACTCGTATTTTTTATGGGCATGATTTGGTCCAAGCAACTACACAGAAGACTTACCCAGACTTTTCTTAGAGACAAACTTCAGATATAGTTTATTACAACTATTATAACAGTGCTATCCAGTTTCATTTTGATAGATTATGAAAAATCCACTCTAGAAAACAACAATAGTACCTGTCACCAAATAAGGTGACAAGCACTATTGTTTGCTACCATTTCCATTACTCAAATAACGTCATCTGCTCCGTCTCCCCAAGCCGATCAATCGTTTGTGGCTCATGATCTTGGAAAAATGCATGGTGCAGCCATTTCTCCTTCGTCATAATCTTTTTACTAGCATCATTTGATGGTCTTAAGCGGCAGCTATAAAGGATTGGAAAATAATCTTGCAAAAATTTACCTTCTGCATGTGCTGTTAACGCAATTATTTGAAATCCTAACTGTTCGGCAACGAAAAAGACCGGACTTAACACATGGTCGCTCGATGCTTTTCCGAATGGATTATCGAGAATTACCACCCTATTACGTTTTCGGTTAGTTGGTTGATGTTTTTTCTTTTCTGCTACATAATTGAGTATGCCTAAAAATAGAGTCATATTCTTACTCCATTTTTCCCCACCGGACCAGACATTACTTTGCTCCCAGCTGTAGTTCCGAGTGGATACCTTATTATCATTGGTTACTTTGCGACAGTTTACTTTTAAAACATCATTACTCATTACTACTTGGAGTAACTGTTTCGTCTGCAGCCATTTCTCTGTCTCTTTTCGAATTTTCACTGTATCTTGTTGTCCTAAGTCATTTAAGAATCTTTCTGAATCCAATTGTTGTAAAATCCATTCAATATAGTCTCTTATTCTCATCTTACCAGCATCTTCTTCCCATTCAGGAATTTTAAAGGTATAGATTTGCTTCCAATCATCTTCCACCTTCACTCTTGTTTTCTTAGGAATTTGATTGATTTCTTCGACCAGTGTTTGTAAATGGGAATGGATTTGATTGATAAAAAATTGTAAATCTTCGTCACTTTGACGGATATGCTCCATGGCATAGTTAGATATTTTCTCAATACGAAGAAGCATATTTTTCTTAAACTCTAACAAATCTTCATAGTTTTGTTTATTATCTAGGCCAGTGATAGCCATCTGCTGCAGCTTAATATTCGAAATTTCACGATTACAAAACTCTCGGAATTTTCGTCGAGACTTTTCCACTTCCGTCTGCTCTGTTTCCACTAATTGTTTATTCTGCTTTAATTCCTTCACTACTTTATCTATATATTTCTGGCGATTATAAGTAAAGGTAAGTATTTCTTCCTGTGCTATAGAAAATGGTACAATATGCGGTGCTTTAAAATGATGACTGTCCTCAAAAAGATCCATGCCTAAAATCGCTTCACCTATAGAAGTTAACTCCTTTTTAATTCTTGCTTCTTCTTTCTCTAAATATGCTTTTCTTTCGAGTAAAGCCTCTTTTTCTATTGCTAGTTCTTCCATAATTTCCGATTTTATTTTGGTAAAATGAACTACTTCTTCTAGGAATTTCTCTTTAAATTGTTTCACTTTTAGTTGCCATATACCATGTTGTCTTTCTTTTCGGGTGTTTCTGCGCTCTACTTCATTTACTAGTTTCTCAATTTCACTTTCAACAGTTTGCATTTGATTCCATAACTGATCTTGCAATAGCTTGTGGTCACTTAGAAACTCTATCGTTTCATCTATATAAGGATGTTCCTTTTGTAACTCTTCTATTTGATTTTTTACTTTGTTAAGAGAATTTTGATTTGCTTCTCTTTTAGCGAGTAATTCTCCTTCGGCAACCGTTATTTCACGAATTTTCATTTCTAATGAGAACATTTTTTCTTTAATTGTCGATTTATCCTCATTTGAAAAGATCGGAATAATGGTTCCTAAAGATTTATACTCCTCCTCTTGCTGAAGCATTTCTGCTCTCACCTTATTCCTACTTATCTGTTCATCTAGATACTCTTTCTCTTCCTTAAAATCAGTTAGTTGTCGTTCAATTCCGATAAGCTCTTTTTTTATTTCTACGAGTTGATTTCTAGTATCTATTTCCTTTCTAGAGACATCTAGAACTTCTTTGGCGTACTGTACATATTGTGTCCCTTTATCGATTTTTCCTTCTAACCCATTTTTCTCATCTCGATAATCTTTAACCGTAATTGTATGCTTTTTCCCTTTATCCTGAAAAGAAAGTATAAGTTTTTTTTCCTTTTGAAGTTGCTGCTCTAAATTCTCTAATAAAGCTTTTGCTTCATTCTGCTGATTCTTCCATTCTGTTATGCGAGCAAATGGATATGTTTCCAGAAAGTTTCGGAATGTCTGCTGGGCATCTTGCCATTTCTTCACTTCCAATTCTTTTTCCTCACGAAGCAGAGTAGCTTCCTTCGCAATCGTACTAACCTGTTTTTTCCATTCCGCGAAATGATTTTGACTTGAGTTTGCTTGCCAGTGAGACGGCACTACCCAATTTTCATTTGCTTGATAATCTTGAATCGTTAATGCTTCTTCAGTAGTAAGTACCACAATTGGGTATTGCAGCTCTTTGGTCATATTGGAAATTCGATCTAGGAGCTTCAACTTAGATTTTTGTGTTGTAACCAACGTAATCGGCCATAAAGGGTATTGTTTTGCTGCTTGCTTTTCTGCTTCATCTAATTCTTGTAAATACTCTACTCCAGTTACTACATAGTCCAATTGATTTTTCCATGACCAAAGCTGTTTTTCAAGGTAGGAATCCCCAAAGAAAATATCTTGATTCGCGTAATCATCAACAAAGCGATGGGCCATTCTTTCTTTATCCAGTAACTTCTCCTTTTCTTTCTTTACATTCACCAATGTTTCAGTAATTCTATGTTCAATGGATTCTTGTTTTAAATATACTGTATCAAGGGCATTCCATGCAGCATAAAGAGTTGCAAGTTCTTTTATTAGCTTTTTTTCTGCTTGTTCTCCAAGTGACAGGTTATAGGAGATTTTGTCCATCTCTTTTTCCAGATTCATCACTTGCAATTGAACCTCTTCTTTTCTTTGCTCTGCTTCTTTTATCTCCACCAGAAATTGCTTCATTTCCTGTTCCAGACGAATGATTTCTTGATCGAGATGCTGTGCTCTATGCTGCCATACTAAGAGCTCTGCTTCAACTTTTTCTTGTTCTGGATTGGCAAGAATTTGTTGTTTTATACGCCCCATATCCTTTTTAAGATAATTAATTGTCGTAGTAATTTGTGTATTAAGTGCCTCTATCTCCTTCTCCCTTGCCAATAAATCTCTTTGCTTTGATTCTTTACTAGCAATCCCATCCATTATAGGATTTAGTTGATACCTTATCTCTTGCTTATTTTTTTCTAACCGTTCAAATTCTCCTTCATACCACCCTAACAAAGTTGCTTTTACTTCCACTAATTGTTCTCTAAAATCTTGCACTTCTTCCTTTTGATCATGCATTTTCAGTTCTGCTTCTATGTTGGTTAGCGCTTCTATTAATACACGTTTTTCGTTCTTTAAACCTTTTAGTTTTAAGGAGTAAAATTCTTTTTTATACCGCTTGAGATTTTCTTCTTTGTCATTTTTTTGTTGATAACTTTCTTTATAAGCTTGATCTAAATTCTGAAACTTCCACTCTTCTTGTAAAATATCAAAAGAAGCCTCTTTCACTTCATATAAATGATTACTCGAAAACCATTCCTTCCATTTTTCTGTAATACTTTGTTGTTCTGCTAAGTAGCTTTCTTTTTGGCTAATCGCTTCCTTATAAAGACCTTTTACAAACTGTTTCGTTTTTTCATAAACATTTTCTTGAAAATGAAGTACTTCATATTTTTTTGTGAAATCTTCCAATTTCCTTTGTATTTGTTTATTTTCTTCTAATGTTTCTTTTAAATTTTGATAGTTTTTTAAACTGGCATGCTGTTGTTCAAATGTATTAGCGAACAACTGCGTATCATGACCAACAATTGAATTTTCTACTATAGGTATTAATAGACGGTCAAATAATTGATTCGTGTTTTTGCAGTCGTCAAAAAAAGCTTCTACTCCCCCTTCTGAACTATTAATTTTCGCAATACTTTCCCATTCACTTGTGATGATTTGAAATTGTTCTTCTATATACTGCTTATACTCTTTAATTGTCTGAAATGTTCTCGCCGATAAAGATTTTTCTCGCATATAACTATAGTAGTCTTGCATTTCGCCTTTTTCTGCCGTTCTTTTTCCTGCTTTCCCTTCTTTCACAAAAGGAATTTCTTCCATGCTGTTTGCATCGTTTTCTCCGTAATCATAGACATAGCGTAGTGAATCGATTCCTTGTTTTGTTGTAAATAGCGACACCGCTGTTACTACATAATGTCTTGGATTATCATTGGTAATCCATTCAATGGCAATATGCGCCGGAGCATTCTCAAGCATTAATGTATTCTTGATTTTCCGATCTGCTAAATCTGTATGAGGCAAAATAGCTTGCAGGGCAGTTTGAATAAAAACAGTCTTTCCTCCGCCGTTTTCTAAAAGAATCGCACTATTTTGTCCATCAAATAAAAAAATCTCATTGTTGTAACGCTTATTCCCCTCTTCATAGATCACATTCGTTAACCGGATTTTGCTAATCGATGGCATGACTTTCCTCCTTACTAAAGCTATAAATAAACTCGAAAATGCCCTTATTATATTCCACTTCCATAAAATATCGCTGAATGATTGTTTTCGCCTTTTCCGTTAAAGTTATTTCATTATTACCAATATCTTGGATTAAATCTTGATCAATTAAGAATCGCTTTACCGTATTCATGAAACTAAACCGACTGATTGTATTTCCAGCCTGCTTTTTAGCCGTTTCCTTAATATCATCCATGTCTTCCCATTTCTCGATAATGATACTCCAATTATAAGAAAACTCCTTTTCCAGTTCCTTCAATGTATCTTCATCATGCGTCTTTAGATGCTCTATTCGTTCATGAATAAAGCGCACCCATTCATCCAATCTTAAGAAAAGTCTTGTGGGCTCTATGCTTTGATAGGTATCGTAAAAACTACCAAAAAGGACGATGGTCGCAAAATAAAGCAAATAAATATCTCCATTTGTTGCTCCAGAACGTAAATAATTTCGCTTCAGCCATTCATTGCTAACATGAAAGGGGGATAGTTTCGTTTCTGGTATTAATAGCATTTGTTCGCTGGTATTCACAATAACACAGTCCACTTCTTTACTAAATAGATCGAGCAATCCTCGAATTTCGTCATCTGCTTTATATTGCTGAACAGCTTCTTTATCTGCTACACCATCCCGAACTAATCTTGTATATATTTGAAAAGCATTCTTAATCGTTTGTTCCGAGTAATTCATTTTCTTCTCCTTCCAAAGAAATAATCATTTCTTGAATTGAATAGCGGGCAAATTGTCTAATAACACTCTTTTCTTCTATAACAATAAGCGTACGATTTTCTATAAGTGCCAAAGCTTCACCAAGTAAGGTTGTTCCTTCTTCTTCCTGTATAGAACCTTGCGCAATTGGTGACCTTTGATGCAAGATTAACCAAAATTCATAAAAATAACGATTTTCATAGAGCGACGATTGTCCAATTTCGTCTAAAAAATGAAGATAGGAAGATAAAGTATTCCCCTTTCCTGTCTGATAGGCAAATAAAAATAATTCCATAATCTCTTTATATTTTTTCATTAGATTTTTCCGATAAGGTCCATCTTCGTCTTCATTACTTAGCTCTATTAATCCTTGCTCCACTGGTTTTTCTCTTTCTTCGTTTATATTTTGTTCAGCCAAAATGGTTAGAGGTGACCAGAAGTGATTTTCTTCCACTTTTAAAAATGGGTGCAAAACGCCTTGCATCGCTTCAAAAGGTAATGGTGTGGAAATCAAATGAGAAACAATATCTTGATCGAAATTAAATGCTTGTATCCCCGTATAATATAGCGATTCTTGGGCAGTCACTAGCGTAGTATTTTTTAAGGATAGTGTCTGTTCCAACAACCTTGAATGCTCATAATGTACTCCTTCTAATTCTCTTGTAATGGTAAGAATTAATTCATACGTTTTGTGCTCCTTCTTGTGAACATCTTTGGAATACAATCTTTCTCTTGTCTCTTTTACAAATTGGCGGAGCTCTTTAAATTCTTCATCTTCTCTTGATAATCGGGCAGAAATATCTTCTAATAGCTGTTTATAGCGGGCAAAGGTTTCTTCTGAAACAATACTCCGCTGAATCTCATGTTTTAACTTTCCAATTCGTTCATCTAAACTTTCTACATCTATTCTCATTTCATTAATCTGGCGCAGAGCTCCTTTAAACTCCCCTCGATCCAATTGTTTCCGCAACATAAGCTGATTAATAGACAGTTGAAATTCACTATAAAATTCTTTCGTCGCAAACACTAATTCAAGCCCATCTTCATCCAACGTATAATATTGTGTATTGGTTTCCATATCAAAATTATTCGCTTTGAGAATAGAATAGTCTATTATATCCTCTTTTCCTGAATCCCAATTATAATAAGAATAACTGCGTTTCCTCCCTGTTGTAGGTCGAAATATTTGAATAATAGTTCTTGCTATTCTTTCATAATCCCGCTCATCAAGTATATATTGATTTTCCGTTAGCTTTTGCAAAAAGCGAGCCAATTGTTTTGTACCAACTTTATAATTCCGAATTAATTTCTGCTCAAAAAAGAAAAGCAAGGAAAGCAATCCAAGTCCTTTCATATCAACCATCAACTCTTGTTGATCTTGTTCTCGTTTTCTTTCTAATTCATATAATGGATCAAATAAAGCGAGACGATGCATTCGTTCTCTATATCCATTCGTTATTTCTTGTAATTCAAGCTTGTCCAATTTGACTCCCTCCAAATTTGCTGCAACTCCTTAGTTTTAAGTGTTTCCTGTGGATAATAGCATCCGTCTTCTAAGAGGCGTTGAATTTGCAGTTGCTGCTCCAAAGGAAAATAGGATAAAAATTGACTGAATGCTATTTCTCTACTTTTTTGATATGCTTTTCCCATAGCAGATTTCTTATGCAAACAAGCTTCATAGAAAGGAAGTGCTAATATCATATTCTGTTTTTCATTCAAGGAATACCAAATGGATATGCCTTCATGATCTATATCACCAAAGTAGAAAAAATAGTGTTTAGCTATTACAGGATACTGCATAGGAAATTGTTCAATACTTTTTATTACTGCTTTTCCACTCCCGTAGATTAATGTAGAAAATTTTGTTTCTTTTAATACAGGAAGTAGCCCTTGAAAGGTTGTCTTATTTTCAACTATTAAATGAAACTGTTCTTCTACTGTTATTTGCATAGGATTAATTGCGAACATGAGTGGTTCAGAAACTGGGATAATTTTCAATGAATGAAAGAGACCGATTTTCTCGAGTATTTCTTTTCCTCCTTTTTCCACTATCCATTTCTCATCTTCCACTAATTCATAGCTCCGTTCTGGAGCAGGTACTTCTTCAGTTGGAAAAGAAAACTTCTGCAAATACTGATCAATCTTCTGGATATAAGGTAAGTGTTTTTTCCAAACATTAGGTTCTTCTTGATAGTATGCGTCCAAATTAATGGATGGGTGCAAGTTTCTTCGGTAGGATTGTAATTCCTTATGATAATCATCTACTAACATTTTCTTTTGAATACGATATTGAAAGGCAAGTGAAGGATTTCGACTATTTCTTCCTTTTGCTTTTACCATTCCAAGAATTCCTTCTGCTTCCAATTCCAACACTACTTGAGCAAATTCCTCATAGCTACGAATAAATGGCTTTATCACTTGTTCTAATTCAAGCAGTGATACAGTCTTCTTTGGGAATGCAATAAACAATTTTTTTATCTCTTCCAATACACAAACACTTCTTTCATAAGTAATTAAATCTATTATTATTGTACTAGATAATGGTATGAAGGCTAAATATTTTTTTCATAACAAAGTGCCTAACAAAGTGCCAGCGTATAATGGTAAATAAGTCAAATGGAAATTTCTTAGAAAAAAGACAAACTTTAAGAAAAGTCCCCTATTTCCATTTTTAGGAAGAATCAACCATCACAGAGTATTATTATAGGGCTCCTCTAGAGCGTGAAAGGACCTTGCGTTTCATCCTACAGGGATACCGCCTAGCGAATATAAACTTCGATTTTCACGTATTATTCGTATTTGCAGGACAAGATCCATAACGCTGGCACACGAGGTCTAAAGCCTCAGGCACGAAATACAATGTGATCTAACGTCCTAGAGGAGCCCCATTTTAGCTCAAACAATAATAAATTTATAAAAGGTTAAATAATGGTACGATAAACTTCTAAATTAAGCTGATAGGCAAGTATTTGACAAGACGTGGACTTCATAAAACCGTTTTGTGTTAGCGACTCTAAGCTTCTTACTTATTTCATCTACTAGAACATAGTTCTCTTGATCCGTATGGTATAAGGTATGGTTTCGAATCATGGAAAAGGCTAGGCGAATCATTCGGTTTCCTAAGGCTATATAGGCCTGACCCGTGAGTTTTCCACGCTCCTTAAAGGCTTTATATCTTTGTTTCATTTCGGGATTATTTACAGCTAGGGATTTACCTACCTGGTAGGTGATATTTCGGAATGTTCTTCTTCCTTGTTTAGAAATACAGAAATAAGATGGTCTTTTCCCTCCCGATTGCTTCACAATAGGATTGGTCCCTGCCAATTTAATTAATTGCCCCGCATGTTCGAAATCGGAGATATCGCCCATTTCAGCGTATAATTCAGCTCCAGTAACCACTCCTATCCCAGGAACACTTAGAATAACTGCTCCCTCCATACCAACAAACAAATCTTCAATTTTACGTTCTAATTCACCAATTTGGTTATTCAATAATTCAAAACGATCCAATTTTTGAGTTAGGAGAAAAATGTCCCCCTCTAAAGATGCTTTGGGTTGAGATATCGAATTTTCCGCATAGTTTAATAGAATCTGAATGGTGTTGTCTCTTATTTTTAAGTTTTCACGAATGGAAAGATCACGTAATCCCTTTTCCCCAAGCTTTAAAATATCGCTTGGATGGGGATAATGCCTCATGAGGTAGAGAGGTGCTTTTCCAAACAAATTACTAAATGGTTCCACTTTTTCACGCTTTCCTTTTACCCAGACGGATTTCCCCTGAAATTCCCTAAAAATATGGTCTAAATGCATACGAATCAAGTTTTGAGTAGCTGTTCGTTCCCCCACTAATTCGCGTCGGGCACGTGTAAGTTTCTGTAGGCTTAGCACATCACCAGAAGCTAACTCGTTGGATGTCCCCCGGCCATGAATCATGGATTGAACAATGGCCATTAGATCTAAATTATCCGTCTTAGACCAATTTAATAGGGTTTGTCTTTCCTGGGCAGTAGTAGCTGCATTCAAAGTTCGAACATGATAGCCAAGCGAATGACTTTTTCTAACAAGATCCTCGTAATAATGCCCTGTCGTTTCAATCCCCACTACTACTTCTTTCAGTCTGTTTTTATTCTTTTCCGACTCAATGATTCTCTTTAAATAGTCGAAACCAGTCATAGAAGCATCAAACTCGAAAGGTTTGACTAAAATGTCCCCATAAAACGTACAAATCAATGCTTTTTGTGTAAACTTTGCCGCATCAATCGCCACTAACATTAAATTTTCTGTCCCTGTCTCTCTCAAGAACTCTGCCCATCGACTTCCTTTTTTACCTTGAATGTGGTTAAATATTGAATATGCCATCGTTTTCATCTCCTTGGTAAGGGTAGTAAGATTGGAAGTTCTGTGATAGGTACTTCCATTTTACAATGAAAACGGTGGCTTTTTTCTAATTATTTGACCTATTTACTATACTAGGCACC
>NZ_JVDT01000149.1 GCF_001076885.1 Bacillus sp. 522_BSPC | reverse complement strand
AGCGTCTCTATTTCCCGCAGGAGTCGAGCGTCCTCCGCTCCATTCCACTTCGTTTTTAAACCTTTATCTAAAAAATCACGAACTATAATGTAAGTTAATCACATTATAGTTCGTGTTTATTGTTGGTTGAAATACTTATGTCACAGCCTCTTTAGAAAAAACAAAAAACCACTCTATGTAAATACATTAAAGTGGAAATAAATGATTTCTTTTTATAAAGCTGATTGCTTCTTTTTTTGTTTTCAGTTCATTGTCTATAAACATCTCAAGCAAAGAAACAAAAAAGCTGCCATCAAATTTCTTTTGTATTTTTAAAGTACATTCAATTGCTGTTATTACAAGCTCATCTGTAGCATTTGTATATGCTTTGCCAAAATATATAAAACCTATTGCATCGTCACCGAAGGAAAAGCCTTTCCCATCTAAAAAAAGCAAATACTCCTCTACTGTTTTCAAACTTTGTGTACATTCCCCTCTATCCTTTTACCTACATGTTACTTTATATCACGACATATTTCTAGCTTTTTCAACACTTATTTTGCATTTTTAATGACCATTGTCACAATTTTTCTATTTTCTTCGATAACTTTGCAAAAAAAAGATAGAGAAGCAAAATGGGCTTGCCCCTCTATCAATTGTTAACGGCGTATAATGGTATTTTTCTTCTTCGTACATAAATGTCCTAAGAAACCTATACAAACACCTAATAAGGCACCTCCAAATACCTCTTGTGGCTGGTGGCCTAGCATTTCCTTTAGTTTTTTTGGTTGCTGCTCTTTAAAGGCAATATTCTTATCTGTATTAATTTTATCTACTAGCTCTCCTAAATCATTTACCTTTAACGTTAATTCTCCTGTCTGTCTTCGAATTCCCTGTGCGTCATACATGACAATTAATCCGAAAATAAGCGATAACGCAAAATCAATAGTTGGTAAACCTCGTTTTAATGCAATAAAAGTTGTTAGAGAAGAAACACCTGCTGAGTGGGAGCTTGGCATCCCTCCTGTTTGAAAAAATAAGCCTTTATCCCACTTTTTTGTTTTAAAAAAATGAATGGGGATTTTTAAAAATTGAGCCATTCCAATGCTTATTAAGGCAACATATATGCCCTTATTCATATCAATCACCTCTTTCAAATAGTCTCTTTATTTACGGATGATATTATTCTTATTTGCTCATACTAAAATTGATTTTTATTTCCACTATGACTTTAAGAGGTGATTGATATGAGTAATAAAAACCATACAAATAGAGGAAAAGCTGCTGGCGGGGTTAATCCACAAGGGTACGGTCAAGACGCTGATATAACGCCAGCTCCAAAAAGCAAATTAGAAAATGCCGCGAAAAAGAAGAATACAAAATAATGATATTTCATTAATTTTCGCTATTTAGCTGGGGCTTTAAAAAAAGCTCCAGCCAACTTGTATTATTCAGTCTTTATCTTGATTGATTTCTTTCATGAATTGGGCAAAAGTATCTATCCTTTTGTATATTTATTCTAAAGAATTTTCAACTCTACCCACATCTAATGAAGTTAAACATGATAAATACAAATAAAAACCCAAACGATTATACGAAACTTTTAAATAAGCATTTCGTTTGAATCGGTTGGTTTAACTTTTGTTAAAATATTTGTTTCAGTCTCTGAGATATCTAGGCGTTTATCCTTCTAGTTTCGTATACCAATGCAAATTTTGCGTAATATATAAAAAACCATTTCTTAAAATAAGGTGAGCTCTTCTTTCTTTTCTACATAATGATGAAATCTTTTAAATTCTAATTCCTCAAATTTCTTCATTGCGGTAGCTGGATTGATATTTAAATAGCTATCTTCTAGCATGCAACTTACTGGAACGTCGCATTTAATCTCTGCTAATTGTCTGCTTAAATGGAGCATTTCGAGGTCTGTTTCAATTTTCGTACGCTGACCCTTTGTAAGCAACGATAAATTAGCTAAAATCCCTTCTATATTCTGATGAACTTGGAGAAGCTTTAAGGCAGTTTTCTCACCTATCCCCTTTACGCCAGGATAGTTATCACTTGTATCTCCCATTAATCCCTTTAGATCGATCATTTGCTTTGGAGTAATCCCTTTTTCTTCTTGAAAATTTGCTGGTGTATAAACCATATAGTTACCATACCCTTTTTTTAATAACGCAACAGAAATATGATCATCCAGTAATTGCAGAATATCCTGATCTCCTGTTAAGATGGTAACATTTGCTTCACCTTTCATTTGTTTCGCAATTGTACCGATACAATCGTCAGCTTCAAATCCAGTTATCCCTATATTTGGAACATTAAAGCTTTCTACAACTTCTTTTACCAAATCAAATTGTGGAATTAATTCAACAGGGGCGTCTTGACGATTTGCTTTATAGGAAGGGTACATTTCTGTTCTAAATGTAGTACTTCCCATATCCCAGCAAACCGCAACATGTGAAGGGTTAAAATGTTCAATTGCTGTAAAAAAATGTTTTACAAAACCATGAATTGCATTTGTTGGAATTCCTTTTGAGTTAACCATATATTGACCTGTAACAGCTGTAGCAAAAAAAGCACGAAATAATAGCGCCATCCCATCTACGAGCATCAGGTTTGTCTGTTTGTCATTATTCAAATCGCATCTCTCCTTTATTTCCATTCGTTTATTATAACAGATTCTAAAATAGTTTTGGCTGGTAGCTTTTTCTTCTCCCTTTTTATTAGTTGGAATTTAACCTGATTGTACGTTTGTTGTAAAACGAAGTCTGAAAAATAATTATCTTCTAAAGAAAAAAACAGAGAACTAAAATTCCCCATTAGTTTCCTGTTCCTAACCCACTTATTTTAAGCTAAGTTCAAAACTACACTGTACTACCTTCTCATGCCATCTATATTTGCCTCTACTTTTGTAAACTCTAAACTTACTGCCTCACCTAATAATAGAATGCTTTGTTTCATTCTTCTATCTTGTTAGACAAACAGGTCTCAATTGGATTTTCATCATAAGAAATCCAATCACTGAAACTTCCAGGATAAAGCTTTACATTGTCTATTCCAGCCATTTTTAAGGAAATATAATTAGGAGTAGCAGTTATGCCAGAGCCACAATAAACAATATATTCATTTCTGGGGTCTAATGAGGAAAACCTTTCTCTTTGCTCATTAGTCGACAAAAAGAAGCCATTTTTTAATCCATCTGTCCATACAAAGTTTATTGCTCCAGGTATATGTCCACGTTTCTTATCAATCGGTTCTATCTCTCCTATATACCGTATGTGTTCTCTGGAATCAATAAGTACCTTATATTCCTCTTTTGCTCTTACTTGTGCTGACACTTCCTCATAAGTAGCAATCATATGTGTTTGAATTTCAGGAGAGAAAGTACTCTTTGTAAAAGTCGGGACATCCTTTGAAATTGGAAAATCCTTTTTTACCCATTCTTTATAGCCGCCATCCAAAATATATGTATGGGAATGTCCGATATAGTTTAATAACCACCAAAGTCTCCCAGAAAACGCCCCCTCCCCATTATCGTAGGCAATGACGATAGTTTCTTTACCAACACCTATATTTTCAAGTTTAGAAACAAATTCTTCTATGGCTGGTAATGGATGTCTGCCCCCGTGTTCACTTACTGGATTGGAGAGATCTTTATCTAAGTGAAAATAAACGCTATTTGGGATATGACCTTCTATATACCATTCGGTGCCAGCGTCAGGATTTTTTAAATCAAAGCGACAATCAATAATTCTAACAGAATCTTGTTCAAAATTTTCCTTTAGCCAATCAACACTTTTTACGATTTCCATCTTTATTCCTCCTCTTGTTATCCCTGTTAACCATTAATCAATAGCGGAAAATCTTGTTGATTCCTTAATAATCCACTCAAGTTTATCTAAATTCTCATGCTCTGTTAATAGTGCCGTTTTCCCATCATAATATTCGCCCACTTGTTCTTGTAAATTATCAAGCAGTGTATCAAAATGCTGTTCAAATAACTCTTTATAAAAAGTAAAGAAGGAGTGAATTTGCTCCTTAATAAAAATATTCCCGTGCTCATCCACTAATTGTTCTAATTCTATTCCCATATTCTTTCGTTCATTATTCTCAAAAAAACTTTTGGGATTTTTGTAATATTTTGTTCCAATTTTATTAAGCGCATTATCTAGTTGTTTGAAAGGAGCATGGTAAGTTAATTTTGTATCAATTGCATTTTCCATTTCTTCTTGCAAACGGATTTCGCCATTAATGGACTGAATGGAATGCTGAATTTCTTGATAGCCTTCTTTTCTTTGTTTATAAAATATTTGGTCCAGTCTTACATTTACTGCCCGCAATTCTTGTTCAAATTCAAAATTCAACTGTATTAAAAAGGAAGCAGTAGCAAGGGAAATTTCTCTTTTCTTATTATCCCCTCGTAAAATGGATGGATGATAGGCTTCCTTTATTAATTCCTGTAATCGAAACATGATTCTTTGCTTTAAATAAAAAAGCTGTTCTTCAACTTCCATTTTAAATTTCGCTAATCTATCTTGAAACGTTATTGTTTCAAATTGTGAGAGTATATTCCGTTTTTCTTCCTCCATCCGAGAAAGCTCTTGTTCCGCTTCTTCCTTTTTTGCAAAAGCAGATTTAACTAGCTGCTTTAAAAGTTCAATTGTCCCTTCATATTCTTTTTTAGCAGATTGGAGCATCATTGCTAGCCATTCATATTCAATAAATTCATACATTTTAGCCTCTGCTCTTCCCATCCATTTCCCGTAAATTTCATGCTTATAATAAAGACTAGAAACAGGAAGAATTCGTGGAGAACGTATACCATATAATTGCAGTTGCTCTTGTAAATACTCCTCTACAGCTTCTTGCTCTTCTTCATCCTTCGCTAAATCTATTGCATTAATGACAAAAAATATTTTATCCTTTTCAAAAGCATCCTTTAATCTTCCAAGCTGTACTAAAAAAGCACGATCAGCTTTGGAAAATGCGTGATTATAGTAGCTGACATAAAAAATACAATCTGCTTTTTTCATAAATTCAAAGCTTAACTCCGTATGTCTGCTGTTAATTGAGTCTCCCCCTGGCGTATCAACGAGCGTAATTCCTTTTCTAGTAATACTACAATCAAAATAAACATCTATCGAAGCCACAAAACAAGAGGTTTCTTCTACTGCAACAAAATTCGAAAGCGCTTCTAATCCAACATTAATCTCGCTGCCCAATTGATCACGATGGGCAGAATATCCTTTTACAAAAGCTTGCAGATAGCGAAATTCATTCGCATATCTTTCTACAGGTTTAGCAGCTAGCTTTTTTATCAAATTTTGCGCTGATTCTAATGTACTTGCCTCTTCCTTCACTAACTGTAAATAGTCATTTATCTCTGTAAGCATTTCTGACTCTGTTTTCCATTTAACAATCACCGTTTTATGTGGATGGTCTTTATCTATTGGCAAAATTCGATTTATTGTTGCCGTAGTTGGATTGGGCGAAACGGGCAAAATCGGATAATCTAGTAAGGCATTGGCAAAGGAAGACTTCCCTGCACTAAAAGCACCAAATAAGCAAATAGTATATGTTCGATTTTCAATATTGGCGGCTTTAGTAAGCAAATTCTTTGCTATATGTGTAAATCCCTTTACCTGTTGCAGGTTATTACTTAAAAAACGTAATTGTTTAATTAGTAAATCTGTATCAAATTCATTTCTTTCTTCTCGTTTAATATCCTCAGTCAGATTTCTTTTCTTGTCTACGGCTCTTGCGTTTATGGATGATAATGTTTGGTAAGTAATTTCTTCTTTATCTGAATCTAGTAATCTTTGCAATAGACTCTCATCAACTGATTGTGTGACAAAGAGATGCTTTAGGTTCTCTCTCCAGTCTTGCCATTTAGTCTCTAGCTCTTCCTTTTTTAGCTTACAGTCTACAAATCCTTGCCAGATTTTCTGTTCTTTCCTACGCTCTTCTTTTTCCGTATGTAATTGTCGCTGGCGCTCTTCTTTCCATTGAGTAAATAGTGTCGTGATTTCTTTCCTAAAAGACTGTTTCAAATCATTTTCAACAGTCTCACAATATACCAGAACATAGTTTTCAGAAAGCTGCGCATCCTTATTTACTAACTCTTTTAACCTATGCCTATGTAAAATAGAAGCAAGCCCTTTAATTTTCGGAAAATACTCTGACTTACCGTGTTTCTCAAAAAACTGCGATAATGGCGTTATTAATTGTATTTGAACAAGCTTTTCGAGCTCTGTGTAAAAAGCAAGTAGTCTTTCCTCTCTTTCTTTTTTTGTTTTGTTTTTGCTGCCAAATAATCCTATTTTAAAATTTTTCTGTTCTGTTTCCAAATATGACTTGGCTAATTCACGAAGATTGAATGGCATAATATACGCATTTTTAATAATCGAATGCCACTCGTTTTCTAAAGATACTACTGTTTCGCTTTCTTCCTCATCTATTGTTTGAAGTTCTTTTTTTATTGTACTTAAGGTTGATTCTAATGAATGATATTCTTCCTCCGTTAAACCTGCTAACTCCTCATCTATAGGAGCGATTCTTTCAGCATACTTTGTTTCGATAAAGGCATGATGATCTTTATATAGCTTTTGAAAGGATTCATCCATTGAAATAGGAAGAATGAACTCTTTTTCTTTCATTTTTTCAACAATATAACACTTTAACTCTTTCAACCCTTGATAGAAAAAATTCGTTTCGATTAAGGTAGTAAAGAAAATTTTTTCTGGCTTAATTCCATATGACAAAAAGGAGTCAGAAACACTTTGTTTAAAATGTTGAAATGAAATTTCTTCTTCTCGATGTTTATCCATTTGATTAACGATTAACACAAATTTTTTGCCTGAATCAACTAGCTGTTTCGCAAAATCAAAATTTATTTCGGACTGTACATGATTATAATCAACGACATAGAAAATAATATCTGCAAGATGAATGCTAGATTCCGTTGCTAATTGGTGGGCTTGATCTGTACTATCAATTCCTGGGGTATCCATTAAAATAGCATTCTCTAAAAGGAGTTCCGTATCCAATTGGACTTCTAATTCTTTTATTTCATCCACTCTTTCTGTTGCCTGTAAAACGCCTTTTATATCAAGAACCTCTTTATAAACATCTGCTTGGTTCGTGCAATATGAAACTTTTAACTGTTTGCTTCCTTTCTTCACGCGAAAAATATTAGCCGTTGTCGGAATGGGGCTTGTTGGTAAAACCTTTGTACCAACAAGTTTATTAATCATGCTTGATTTTCCAGCAGAATAATGTCCACAAAAAGTTGCAATAAATTCTTGTCTAGTTGCTTTTTTAATTAGTTCTTTCAATCTTTGCGCAGTTTGTTGATCACTATGTGCCAAAAAATATTGATAAAACGCTGTCCATTTATGTAAGGTGTCTGTATTCGTTGAAAGCATGGATAAACTCCTTTTCATCTATGTATTTCTTTTATTTTAACTATTTTCCACATAACAATAAAGTAAAATTAACTGAAAATTGAAAGCGACCTAAAAAAAGTGAATCTAACCATGTGTTACCTTTAGGGACAGTTACTCTCCAAACTCTCTTCTCCGCATTCTCAAATAACGTCTTACTGATATTAGAGAAATGAAAAAAACTGCTTTCTCTTGTTAGCCAATCCCTATGTAGGTAGGCAAGGGGGACAAGAAAAAGCAGTATTTCATTCATCATCATATGTAATTACTATTATTTAATATCTGTTGCTTTGGTTGTATGGTTTAAAACATACTTCATAACAAATAAATAACTGATAACCGTTAAGCCAATAGGAAAAGCTATCATTCGTTACACCTCATTTCCTTAATGAGAATAATTTTCTATCTCAATTACATATTATCATCAATGAAAATCATTTTCAATAAGAAAAATAGTTTTATTTTTCTGTCCTTTTAGCAAGGGAAATCCATATAAAACAAGTAGTTTAGGAAAAATGTACCATGTGGTATATCCTATTTTCTCAAAAAATATAAACAAAATAGGTCTATTTTATGATAAGATGTTTTTATCTAGAGGATGGGGGAATAGTGTGTGTCATTAACTAAAAGTACAACTGAAATTTTAAACGGAACAATTGAAGCTGTAAAAGGTGTTATTCCCTGTGAACTACAAATTGAGAGGCCATCTGTAACTGTCTCACCATTTGTTTTAAAATCTTTAGGGGTATTAATTGGATTAACTGGAGATTTTCGTGGCAGAATCATTATAGATGGGGATAACCAAGTTTTTGGTAAGCTAGGCGAATCCATGTTTGGTATGTTTTTGGAAGGGGCTATGCTTGAATCATTCTCTGGTGAATTAGGGAATATGATTGCTGGTAATTTATCTACATTTGTGTCTCAAAATGGAATTGATATAGATATAACACCACCTACCGTTTTAGCAGGTGAAACAAAGTTATCTGGTTTTGAAAAAGCACTTAGCTTGCCTATTTCGCTCCAAAACATTGGCCAATTAACCATTGTTCTTATTTTAGAAATATAAAGTTCAACTTCAATCAATGTTTTATCTATCCACATTGATTGAAGCTGAACAATTCTACTTTCCTCTGAATTTTTCCCCGTTTAAAATTTTACTTTCTCACCCATTTGGTTAGGGAATTCAACTGATTTAACATGCAGAATTAACTCAAACAAAAAAATGATTTTTTCATCCTATTTTCCTCTACATTATTTTCTTATTATCTGTATGACTTTGTACTTCGATTTTAATTTTATTCTCCACCTTTTGCCCACAGCATTTGCAAATTGTCTTTTCATTATAGATGGTCAGGCAGTGACTACAATAATAATTCTCCATATTTATCACACCCACTTCTTTATAAACATATATTAGTATATTTATCATTCATGGAATATGTGCCGAAACTAGAAAAGATTAACCGATTTGTTATAATCGATTGAATTGCAATGCTGCTGTAATATAGGGAGCCCTTTAAAATTACCCTCGCTTCATCGAGACCACTGAAAAACTGATAGCTATTGATGATTGGCGTAACCGCCTTTTAAACTTAGATGTGTAAATTGTTCGTTCAGTCAATAAGTGTTGATTATTGCTCTAACTGATATACGTCACTATATTTAGTGTAAAGATAATCAATTAGATATTGAGCATTTAGGCCCTCTCCAGTAACATCTTTCAATATTTCAAGTGGTTTTTTCATTTTTCCGTAGCGATGAATTTTTTCATTAAGCCATTCTTTTATAGGCAGTAATTGTCCTTGTTCTAATAAATTATCGAATTCAGGAAGGTCTTTTTGCATTACCTGTTTTAGTTGCGCTGCATACATATAACCAAGTGCATAGGAAGGGAAATAACCAAAGCTTCCTCCGGCCCAATGTACATCTTGAAGAACCCCTTCCCCATCATTTTCAGGAACCACTCCTAAATAGGACTGATATTTCTCATTCCAAATCTTTGGTAAATCCTTCACTTGTATATCACCATCAAATAAACCTTTCTCTATTTCATAACGAATCATGATATGTAGCGGATAGGTTAGTTCATCTGCTTCAATTCTAATTAAAGAAGGCTTCGATTCATTGATCGCACGATAAAAATCTTCGACAGAAACTTGATCAAACTGACCGTTTGTATGGGATTTTAAGGTTTCATAATTATGTTTCCAGAAGGATAAATTTCTTCCGACAAAATTCTCATAAAATAGTGATTGAGATTCATGAATTCCCATCGAAGTTCCCGAACATAAAGGAGTTCCGATTAAATCTTTGGAAATATTTTGTTCATATAAAGCGTGACCAACTTCATGAATTGTTCCAAATACAGCTACTCTAAAGTCTGACTCATCATATTTCGTTGTTATACGAACATCACCTGGATTGATTCCTGTAGCAAATGGATGAACGGTTTGATCTAAACGTCCAGCATCAAAGTCATATCCTACTTGCTTCAACACTTCCAAACTAAATGCTTCTTGATCTTCTTTCGAAAATCGCTCATATAAGAACTCTGTAGATGGTTTATGACTTGATTCTGCAATTTTATGTACTAAAGGCACTATTTTCTCTCTCACATTAGAAAAGACTTCATCCAATATAGCGACTGTCATACCAGGCTCATACATATCTAATAAAACATCATATTTATTGTTTGTATGTCCCCAATACTCGATAAATTTCTTGTTCATTTCTACTAGTTTTTCTAAATACGGCTGAAAAAGTGCAAAGTCTGCTTTCTCCTTCGCTTCTTCCCAAACACTTTCTGCTTTTGATTGAAGCATAACATATTCCTTGTATTCTTGAGCTGGAATTTTTTTATTGCGATCAAAATCCTTTTTCATTTCCTCTACTGTCTTTCTTGTAATCGGGGATAATTCCTCTTGAACGATCTCTTCAGATAGAACAGTAAGATAGGATTCTAATTGTTCAGAAGTTGATAATTCGAATAATTCAGAAGATAACACTCCGATTACTTCTGTTCGTTGATTGACTCCCTTTTTTGGAGCACCTGTACGTAAATCCCAATAAATTAGAGCGAGCGCTTCATTGTATGCTCCTATCTTCTTCACATACTCCAAAAATTTTGTTTCCATCTCTTTTATATTAATAGACAATATACTCTCCTCTTTTCCATTTTAGTATTCTTTTATCATAACATACCTGTTGGAAAACTAGATATATTATGATATTGGAGTAAGTAAAAAAAATGTACTCGCTTATTTTGAAAAAAATGCCTCATTCGTTCATTCTGAGCTGCAACAAGCAACTATGTGTCCTATTTTTAAGACACACTAATAGAATGACTAATGAGACATTTATGATTAATTGCTTAATTTGGTGTTACAGGCAATGCCTTTAATACAGCATTTTGTACGAGCTCTGTTTCATCGCTATCCATACATAAATGAATGGAGCCCTTATCTTCATGTGTACGTATTAAACGACCAATGCCTTGACGTAGTCTTAAAATCATATAAGGTAAATCCACTTCTAAAAATGGATTTCCGACATTTTCTCGTTTACTTTTATACACTGGATCATTTGGAGGAAATGGCAAGGAATAGATAAACACATTTTCTAGAGATCTACCTGGCACATCTAACCCTTCCCATAAATTCACTGCACAAAGGATGGATTCTTCCTCATTTTGGAAGTTAGAAACAAGCGTACTGATTTCTCTTTCTCCTTCGAAATAGATTGGAAGCGAAAAGTCCTTTGGTAGATTTTCCTTAAAACTAGCCAAATCTTCTTTGCTATTAAAAAGAACCAATGAGCGTCCCTCTGCTTTTATCAACTCTTCATAACAATATTCCTGTTTTTCCATATTCATTTCTTTCTCAAATGACTTAATATGAACATTCATCTGCTCATCGTAATCAAATGGAGAATCAGCAGAAAAAGAAAGATAATCAGATGCTCCGATACTTCTGGCCATATATTCAAATGATTTGTTTTCAGACAATGTTGCAGATGAAAAAATAATTGGTTTTTGTTGGCTAAATACTTCCTCTTGCATAATGTCTTGAACAAGTCTTGGCATAATTACAAGCGTTCTTTCCCCATTCATTTCTTCAAACCATGTAATTCCATTCATTTCCTTCAAAAATAAGCTTAAAGAATGAGATATCTGTTCTAAATACTCCTCAACAACTTTTAAGTCATATTCATTAATAACATACATTTCGCTTTCGAACACAAGCTCTTCCTCTAATTCCGAAATATATCCTGCTAATTTTCTTCCTGCTCGCATTACTTTGTCTGTTTTTTTAATTTCTTGTTTTTCAGAGCCTTCTGCTTTAAAGGAAGCATCTGTTAACTCTCTAAAAAACTGCTCATTCTGATAGATTGTTTCTTCAATAATATTTAATGTTTTTTCACGCACATCATTTGCCATCAATCTAGTTAATAGATTTTCCAAATTTTGTTCTGTTAAACGATAGGTTAACGCATTTTGTGCTGCATATTCTAGTAAGTGACCTTCATCAAAAACTACGCACGCACTATCAGGCAGTAATGGAAGCTGCCCTTCTCTTTTTCTCGATTCTTTTGTCCAAATATGTTCCATATAAAAATCATGGGAACATATGATTAAATCCTTGGCATTACGATAATAATCCCTGTGTAATGTCTGTCCACAACGGTGGCGTTTATCACATGTAAAACAATCTTGCATGGAATCCCATGCCACACCTTCCCAATCCTTATCATTTAGATCTGGGTAATCCTTTCTATCCCCATAAGGAGCAAAGGATTGCATAGAACCTGTTCCGTGAACGAATTCAGGAAGACTGTCATAAATAGAATTATAAGTATCTTCAAAAGTGATTTTTTGATCCAATTTTGTTAAGCATAAATACTGGTTGCGGGATTTTGCCAATCGCACATCAATATTTAATCCAAGAGCTTGCTCTAGCTTGGCAATATCGCCTTCTTTTTTCACAAGCTGTTCGATTAATGTTTCATCTGAACAAGCAATAATTGCAGGCTTGTTTACATATCGAGCATAACAAATGCTGTATAATAAATAGACAAATGTTTTTCCAGTACCGACACCTGCTTCTGCAAAAATCGTTTTTTTATCTTTAAATGCTTTTTCTAATTGATAAGCCATATAAACCTGTTCATCACGTAATTCATATCCTGCTTCTGGAAGAATGTCATAAAAGACGTCACCAATCCATTCTCCCAATTTTTCATAAAATGATTCTGTTTTTGCTACTTCAAATGGCATGCTATTTTGCATGATACCCCTCCGACTTTACGAATTGACTTCCTTTTTTCTCTCTTTGCTATATATAAAATTATCCTTATTTATTTCATAACGAATCCTTATCATAGACAATTTATAACTAATATTCAAGTGAAAAGAGGGTTGCCTTAAAATAATTTGGCACCCTCTCAAACATTTATGGCATTTTTAATTTGTTCTAAAGTAAAAAAATCAGAAAAGAAGAACCTTCAGAGCACCATTTCTCCTTCAGCCCCTATCTCTAGACAAGGAATAAGACATTGCTTGGTGAACTATTTGTTGGGCGTTAGACAGCTTTTGAATCACGCTTTCGTCTGCAACTCCTTCTCCAGCCATAAGATCGATAGAAGAATTCAATGCATCCATAATTTTTGTATAGTCTACTGTATTATCGTTCATAAATATTCCCTCCAGAAAAATACGTATAGAATAAATATATACGGATACAAAAAAAATATACTCATCGAATACAGTTAATCTGTTAAAGGAATTTTAATTTGTTAATCTCTTTTTCGCTTTCCCCAATACTGGTAATAATCTGTTCTGATAAAACCATTGAATAGTTTACGTTTCTTTGTTGCTTTTCTGCCGTAGTGTGTTTCAAACGCTTCATCACTTGTTAGCATATAAATAGACCATGTTTCAAGTGGAGCAAAAGCCTGTCCCATTTCTTGATACATTTTTTGAACAGATGGCTTATCCCCTAATCGTTCTCCATACGGCGGATTCCCCACAATAACACCATTTTCTTTCATTGTGGTAAAGTCTTTTACTTGCATTTGTTTAAAAGTAATTAAATCTCCTAGTCCTGCCTCAAATGCATTTTCTTGAGCTATTTTAATCATGCGATGATCAATATCTGATCCAAAGATTTCAAGTGGCTGGTCATATTTGGCAGTATCCTCTGCCTCTGTACGGACATCCTCCCATACTTTAGCTGGCATCCAATCCCAACTTTCTGAAATAAAGTCACGATTAAAACCTGGTGCGATATTTTGTCCAATTAAAGCAGCTTCAATAGGAATCGTTCCAGATCCACAAAAAGGGTCTACGAATGGTCGATCTGCTGTCCAATTTGTTAGTGAAATTAAAGCTGCAGCTAGGGTTTCTTTTAGTGGTGCTTCCCCTTGATCAGCTCGATAACCTCGTTTATGAAGACCTTGACCTGAAGTATCCATTGTTAATGTAACAATATCCTTAAGGATTGCTACTTCTATTTTAAATAAAGCTCCGTTTTCCTCTAGCCAGCCAGTTTTTTTATAATGTGAGCTTATACGATTAACGATAGCCTTTTTAACGATTGCTTGACAATCCGATACACTGAAAAGTTTTGATTTTACTGATTTACCTGAAACAGGGAATTGAGCATGAACAGGTAAATAATCCTCCCAACGAATCGCTTTCGTCTTTTCAAAAAGTTCATCAAATGTAGTTGCCTTAAATTCGGCCACTTTAATTTTTACACGATCTGCTGTACGAAGCCACATATTTGCTCTTGCAATTGCGGTTTCATCGCCTTTAAATAATACTTTCCCATTATCTACTGTACATTCATACCCTAACTCTCGTACTTCTTTCGCAACTACTGCTTCAAGCCCCATAGCAGCTGTTGCTATTAATTCAAAGTTTCGCATATTATCTCCTTCATTTCACTATAATTTCATCTTATGTATGTTGTTTATTTTTACTTTTATTTTGATACAAGAAATAGTCCATATAAAAAGGATGACCAGATTAAATGCATGACATACTGTTTTAAGCCAAAACGCTAACAGTTTATCAGACACTAATCTCCGTGTCACCCTTGTGATTTTATCTTCATTCTCATCATTAATCAACATAAACGCTTTATAAGCCATGTTCTGTTCCTCTGTACTCATACGACTTTAACATCTCGTACAAAGGCGGTAATCATCTATCTACAGAAATATAATTTCTGTCCTTCTCATCCGTTCATTTCCTCAGAGAAAGTTCCCCTACCATAATTTGGGTTTCTCGCTCGCGGGGTTTACCTCGTTCCACCCTTGTCATTTCTGACAAGGCTACGTCACTGTGGCACTTTCAAGGTATTCATGCCATATCCTAAGACTTAGGCATTTTCCCTGCCGTCAACATAAATATGCTGCCCTAGCTTATTTTTTAACTAGGCACGAACACTACAAGCATCGCAGCCTGTGCGAGCATGGACTTTCCTCTACAAACTAAGTTTGCAGCGATTACCAAAGCGTTTTATTGATACAATAGCTATTATAGTGGTTTTACCAAAGCATTGCAATGGTTATTATAGGTAATTCTTAATCTATTATGCAGCATGACCTGCATTTAGTAAATGTAACTCAATCGTAAAGCTTACTACCAAACACATGCTTTTCTAAATTAGATAATCTTTTTAAAATATCAAAGTTAGTTGTGCCTGCTGTAGTTGGAGGTGGTTGTCTGCGACTAGCATCCTCCACTTGCTTTTTTAAGCGTAAATTTTCTTGTTGAAGCTCTTCAATTTCTTGATGCAATGTTTCATAATCTTTAATAATTAAATCTAAAAACTTATCTACTTCTTCCGGCTTATATCCTCTTACACTAGTTTTGAACTCTTTTTCCAAAATATCTTTTGCTGTTAATTTCATTTTATCTGATAGCATTTATCGCTCACCTCAGTCGATTACCATTTATCTCAATATTTTTTCAAAAATACGCCATTTTGTCAATTAATTCTACTAATACTCTTCATTAAATCTTACTTCTTCCACAATATCTTGTAAATCTGAAAACTGGATTTTACGAATTTCAAAGGTGTTTTTTTCCTGATACATTTTAGCCAATTCGTACAAATATTTGGGACTACCAGGGTTCTCCTCATCATAAAACAGAAGAAGAGCATCACTTTTTTTCAGTAAAAATACATTCTTATCTCTTAATTGCTGTGGATTTTCATATGCTTTCTTGGATACTGAATCAACGAAATCAGCCTGAATCATAATTTCTTCATACCATTCTTTATTTATTTCTTTCCAATTTTGTTCCTGTCCAAGAAATGGAGTAATAATTCCTAGTTTTAAATCAGGATATTCTTCCATTTGCAAATCATAAACAACTTCAGCAGCCCAGAGCTCTGTACCAAGTTGACCACTAATTAATACCCATTCAAGTCCTTCTTCCAGCATTATTTGCAGGTTTTTCCTAATTGCTAATTTTATGTATTCTACAGCTAGTTCGTCTCGTTTAAATATTCCTATCTCAAAAGGCTTATAGCCAGAAATGACGGCTATTTTCATAATTGTACAAGTAACTCCTTCGTATTAACCATTATTACTTTAAAATATATCATAAATAGTTTTTCCCATAAAGAATTTATACCTCCTAAAAGAAGAAGAACACCGTTTTTAGCTCTGCTTCTTTGCTTGCTGATTTCATTATATGTTAAGTATTCGATAAAATGATCGAAAATAATCGTGATGAAAAAAGGATTTTTCCAGGCAATGTTATCTTTTTTCTCCCCTACTGATATTTACGGGAATCATTCTTTTCTTTTTGACTAATAATCTTCCCACCTTCCTTCCGCCACTACTCCTAGTAAAAAGTAAGTTTAAGTGTGGGTTTTAAAATAACTTTTCTATAAATAGAAACAAGGATCTCAAACAAAGATCCTTGTTTTAGCTTACTTATCTTTTTCTAAATGGGAATCCACCAGGCATACCAGTTTGAGCCGGGAACATTTGACCAGTTGCTGTAAATGGAGTTCCTCCAGTTGTTGGCATAGCTGGAGTTGCTGGTGCCATTGGTGCCATTGGAGCTGAACCCATATTAGCTTGAGTATTAGTTACCACATTCTCAACAGATTGAGTGTGTGGGAAGAAATGTTGATGCTCATAGTTCACATGGTTTACAGTAGTAGTATGTGTTGGATGAATATGTGGCACAATATTATTAGAAAAAGTGTTATTCACACAACATTTTGTTGGATGTACTACTGCAGGTAAAATGTTATTTGGTTTACAATGCATAAGAAAATCTCCTCTCAAAAATTAGTTATCTTACACTAACAATTTATGTAGAAAGGGATAATCTTGTACTAATACAAACACCTATTTTGCCGAGAGAACTTTTTACTGCATCATTAATCACCATAATTCCCAATATTATTTGAGTCATTATAATTTTATAAAAGGGCATAGAAGCTGTCTTTTAGTGTTGTAAATAAGATGATGGTTAAACAAATAAGAACAAAAAACATACACATAACCACTTTATACAAGTTCGTTCACTCCAAATTAGAATTTCATCTATGCTAATTTGTATCTTCTATGAAATTATATTGTTGTTAAATTACTAAAATATATTTCATAGAAAAAAGTTTTTAGTATAAATGAACCAATTACTATTTTAATAGGGAACGGGCGTACAAACAACTAGGTTATTGATGGAATAACTGATTTCTATTATTCATTTGCAGTTTTCTTTCTATGCGTTCACTTCTTTTTTGAAGTTCAAACATCATTTTATCTAGCTTATCTTTGTGTTTTACTATTTGCTCTGCTGTTTGGGTATAGTTTAATGCCAGTTGATAGTTTTTCTCTTTATGTTCTGCCATTTTAGCAAGTTCTATTAGTGATTGTAAAACCATTGCAACTTTTGTTTCTTGTGTATATGTTTGAACAATTTTTCTCCAAAGCTCGGCAGCATCCTCTAATCTTTTCTCTCTTTTATATTCTTTTGCTAATAAAAAGGCTGCCTCTAAAACTTCTTCTTTATTTTGCTCCTGAATACTCAGTAAATTTTGTTTGGCAATATCAGTCTGGCCAATTACGGCATACCATTTTCCAACTTCTAACGTTTCTTTGGCACTAATGTTATAATCTCTTCTTAACAATTGATAGCTTAAATGGGTATATAAAGTAATAAGAGAAAGGATATCTATTTCATTATGCTTTAAAATACCAAGCATTCCTTCAGGATTCTTTCGTTCAACAAAGTCAAAATAAATCATGGGGGCAAGAAATCCGGGAATATCATCCTGCCGCTTTACTCCAAGGATTTCTTCCTCCACGATAGACAGCTTTGTTCTATCTAAACGATGTTTCCACATCCGCCTTGCCCCGTGATATAAATCAAAATGACCGAATTCAGGGAGCTTTGGTACATGCTCCTTTATTAGCGTATGTCTTGTTTTTACTTGTGGCCAATCAAAAGCTTTTCCATTATATGTTACGAGAGTTGTATAGTCTACATTCTCTAAAAAACTATTAAATAAAGGCACTTCTGCTCCTGGATGTGGCAATATATGCTGTTTTAGAACTATTTCATTTTCTCGTAATTGTGCATACCCAAGAATAAATATAGTATTTCCCGTACCGCCTCCAAGGCCAGTTGTCTCCGTGTCAAAGAAGAACAGCTCCTTTGCCTGATGCCCTTTTGCTGAAAGAGGATGGTCGTAATTGACTTTATTCCATTCGTCCACAATGTGACAAAACTCCCGAAATGTATAATTCCCATGTGTATAGTCCAGAGGATAGCTTACTTCACGAATTAAACAATAGTCCTGATCTAGCCAATAAGGATAGACATTTTCTTGCTCCCACTGCTGGATAAATGGAATATTCTTTCCCTTTATCTCGATATTTTTAACAGGAGTAGTCTGTTCTTCTTTTTTTATATGAGACTTCATTCTACTTAACTTATTTTTAATCGACATATTATTCCCCTTAAATAGAAAAATTACTTTCTTCCAAGAGCGAAAGGATTCTAATTACATCCCTTTTACTGTTATTTGAATGGCTCTCTGTTCCTATACAAGAAGGACAGCCGTATTCACAAGCACAATTTTTCACCATTTTTTTTGCTTCCTTTAATACTGATGGCATTTCTTCATATATTTTTTTACTTAAGCCGATTCCACCAGGATATTGATCATAAAAGAAGATTGTTGCTTTTTCATTATGCTCTGCTTTTACTTGTGGAACTACATGTAAGTCAGATGGATCTGCCATAACAAGAAGCGGTGCTATATGTTTTAATGCATGAGCAGCACCAATTATGCCTTGTTCGGTTTGTTCTTGATCCCATGCTAATTTTTCTTGTGGAAAAGAAAGCCATGCCGCATTTGTATGAAGCTCTTCTTCAGGCAGAGTAATGGGACCAGAACCTATATTTTCATGTGTTTCAAATTTTATTTTTTTAAAAATTGTACTCATTGCTATAATACTAACATCGCCAAAGCCTGTTTCTGCTTCAGAATAATCGGTTCGATTATCTTCTTCCAAAACCTTTAAAGAGACCGCTAAATTGGCATCTGTATAATAATCGACACTGACTTCACGAACATATGCTTTTTTTTCTTCCCAATCAAGTTTCTCCACTTGATATTGAATCCCTTGATGCATATAAATAGCTTCTTCATGTAATAGAGTCATCGCAGAAAAGCGATCACTTTCTCCAATCACTCTGCTTTTACTACGATCAGAAATGTCAATAATGACTATATTTTCTTGTGATGCAGAACGAAGACTTATATTATGTGCTGGAAAAGAATCATTCATCCAATACCATTTATCTCCATTTTGAAAGAGGATTCGTTCAGTTGTTAAAAACTCGAGTATTTCTGTTATTTCACAATTTCCAAATGTTTCTCCTTCTTTAAACGGAAGCTCGTAAGCCGCACATTTCATATGATCAATTAGGATAATTAAATTATCAGGATTTATCCTCGCTGTTTCTGGATTTCTACTAAAAAAATAGTCAGGATTAGCAACCATATACTGATCAAGGGGACTAGAGCTTGCTACCATAATCACAAGTGATTCATCATGTCTACGCCCAGCTCGTCCCGCCTGTTGCCATGAACTGGCAATCGTACCAGGGTACCCTGTCATCACACAAGCTTGAAGTTGTCCAATGTCTACACCTAATTCTAATGCATTAGTACTAACAACTCCGTAAATATTTCCATGTCTTAAACCTTGCTCAATATCCCTTCTTTCCGTTGGTAAATATCCGCCACGATAGCCACGAATAGATTTTGATCCAAGCTGATACTTAACTAGTTCCTGTAAATAAGTTAGTAGTATCTCAACTCGCACTCGACTTTTGGCAAAGACGATTGTTTGAATTTTATTTTTCAGCAATTCTCCTGCTATCTGCCTTACTTCTAAAGTCGCGCTTCTCCTAATGTTTAAAGGAATATTCACAATGGGAGGATTATAAAAGACGAAATGTTTCTTGCCGCTTGGAGCACCATTATTGTTAATTAGCTTAACACGCTTTTCTGTTAAATTTTCTGCCAATTCCTTTGGATTCGCAATGGTTGCAGATGTACATACAAAGACAGGATTGCTGCCATAGAAGGCACAAATCCGCTTTAATCTTCTCATGACATTCGCAACATGACTTCCGAAAACGCCTCTATAAATATGCAATTCATCAATAATGACATATTTTAAGTTTTCAAATAAAGATACCCATTTTGTGTGATGTGGCAAAATAGCTGAGTGAAGCATATCCGGATTTGTGATGACGATATGCCCTGCCTTGCGAACCTTCTGTCTAATCGAAGCAGGAGTATCTCCGTCATATGTATAGCTATTTATTTGTAATTCAGCACTTTCAATTAGCTCATTTAATTCACTTTTCTGGTCCTGTGCAAGTGCTTTTGTCGGGAACATATACAAAGCTCTTGCGTTTTTATTTTCAGCAATGGACTGGATAACAGGAAGATTATAGCAAAGAGTCTTTCCTGATGCAGTTGGCGTGACAGCAACTACACTATCCCCTTCCCGAATCGCCTGATAGGAGGAGGATTGATGTGTATATAATCGTGTAATGCCCCGCTTTTGCAATGCATCTTTTAAATTAGGTAATAAATCTTCTGGTAGCGGGGCTGTTACAGCTTCTTTCGGTTCGATTGTATGCCAATGGGAAATTTTTTCTTTATAGTCTTCCTTTGTTTTTAATTCTTTCATAATATCTTGAAGGTTTTTACGTACGTTCATTTTGATTCACCTCTATAACCTCCATTCTATCGAATAGACGTTCGATTTAAAAGAGATTTTCAAAGAAAAAAATAACCATTATTTGTTAGTTCTCTTTAACAAATGAATGGATTGCTTTTGCTAAGTCATTGGGAGCTTCCTGCATACTCATATGTCCAGTTTCTAATCTAACTTCAAAAATATTCGAGCTTGATGCAGAAGCTACTCGATCCACTGAAACCACTTTATCTTTTGTTCCCTTTACCAATAAAATAGGCAAGTTAGCTTCATCCACAACATCATTTCTATCTGGTCTATTTCTCATAGCTGCCTGTGTTTCCATAGCAGCTAAAGCATTAGTGCCATAACCAATTGTTTTTGCCTTTTCTACTTCGTTCGTTAACTTAACAAGGGATTCGTCTGCAAATAAATTAGGAACTAGACCATTTACAAACTCTATAATGCCGAGGTCTTGAATTTTTTGAATGGCGTTTAGCCTACCTGCCTTTCCCTCTTCTGTATCAGGATATGCGGTTGAATGAATTAAGCCAAATCCCTTTAAGCTTTCTATAAAAAGATCTGCAAAAGCCAATGTCACATAACCGCCTAGTGAATGTCCAAACATATATATTTTTTCAATCCCTAATCTCGCTAATAACTCCTTAATATCCTTCGCTAAATCTTCTATTTGAAAGGGTTCTCCACTAAAGCTTGAAGTTCCATGTCCCCGTAGATTGACTGCTAATACATGATATTTATCTGCAAGTAATGGAATAATATACTCCCAGTAATCAGTACTTCCACAAAATCCATGAATGAGTACAATGGTTTCCCCTTCTCCTTTTTCTATATAAGAAAGCTCTTCCTTACCAACTTTTATAGTATTCATTTTTACTAACTTCCTTTCTTCCGCTTTTCATTTAATATAGCACTTTTTATAAAAACAGATAAAGTAAAACGTCATTAAAAGCGGTTCATTTGTTGAGCTATTCAAACATTTTCATAAACATGATCTCCTCACCTACTTAAGCCAGATGAGAGAAAAATATTGGATATATCAAAACTCTTCTTGGCATCCTTTTTTCTATTTCTAATTAAAAATGGCAGGGGGACGAAACACCAATTGTATGTATTAGGCATAGTATAAGTAGAAAAAGGCCTATTCAATTGCAGTTTTCTCCCTGAATAGAAAAAGGAAGAAAACATTTATCAACTTATGTTCATGTTTTATGTAAGGAGTGATTTAAAATGTCTTCCAATTTTCCAATTGACCCGAATAAAAAGGAGAAAAATCCTCAAGTTTTAAATGGATTTATGCGTTCGATGAATCAATTTTTCCAAGAAAAGCCAGTGAAAAACTTTCTACAACAAATGGATGAGTTTTTTAGCAATCCATTTCCAAACATGGCTTTTCCCGTTAGTGTGAATGAAACAGAAAGTGCAACAATTATCAAAGCAGAACTTCCAGGAATCAACAAAGAACAAATACAATTAGATATCTTTGACCATCATTTAACTATAAGTGTAAACCATCAGGATATCATTACAGAAGAAAATACGAAAACGAAAACATTTCATACAAGTCAGACGTTTAAAAAAAGCAGCAGAACTATTGCGTTTCCTCACCCTATTGATGAAAAAAAAGTCAAAGCATCCTATCAAAATGGCTTGCTTATCATTAAAATACCGAAACAAAAAGGGAAAAAAATAATGATTGAAGACCAAAGTTCCTAAACCAGATAGAGTAAAAAATTATAATCTGCACATATTAATAGTGGATGCTAAAAGAAGCACACTCTCCTTCCTGAACGCAAGAAGGAGAGGTTCCTTTTCATCCAAAAATTTCTTCTAATCTTACTTCCTGAGGTGATAAGATGAGTTATAAAGATCAATTAGATTCTCATTCTGCGCTTTTTCATCACAATTGGACGAGACCAAAACGTTCTAAGTCCCAAGTAAATGGGCATACACAAATGTCTCAAAACAATATCATTCTAAGAAGTAATGCAAAAGCACACCGCTGGTAAGTAGAGAAAAAGAAATGGAGGCTGTCGATTGACAGCCTCCTTGTTCAATTCTGCTTATACTTTAAAGATTCCGCCGACGCCCTTTACTAAACCCGTAACCTGATTCATCGCGTTCATCATCATTCCAGCAGTATCCATCATCTTATTAAAATCTAATGAACCGTCTTGTGATTTAAAAGAATTCATAATACTTTTCACATTCCCTTGTTTTTTGGGGATAAATGATTGCTTTGGATATGGATTCATAAAGCTTGGATTTTGATTCATATAATTTTGCGAGTAATGGTTCATTTCCGTGTTATCCATATAGTGCAATGGATTTTGGAAAATGTCTTGGGTGCTGCTCTTGTATGCATTTTGCGGGTGATAAAAACTCGGTTGGTTGTTTGGATAATTAGGTTGCATTGGCATATGATAGTGATTTTGTCCATTCATCCCTACCCCATTCCATTGCCCTTGGTCCATGTTCATATAAGGATAATAATATTGTCTGTTCTCGGTTTGTGAATATGGCGTCGTATAAGCGTTCAGATAAGGTACATTTCTTCTTTGTGGATTAGATGCTCTATACATGAAAATCTATCCTCCCACGTTAAAGGTATCCTTCTCTACTATATGATGATTTCGCCTATCCCGTGCATTCATTATCAAAAAACAACTGACTAAATGGCATAGACGAATTACCCTACCTTTAAATAAACGAAAAAAAAAGAGATTTTTCATCTCCTTTTGACATTCCCCTATTGTTTTTCCGCCGTTAGCAAATCCAGTAATGTTTGTAATATATACTTTACAGATTTTGCCGAATCAAGAAACCGTTTCTTGCTCGTTTGCGTAAAAAATGCTTGAATCGAAATTAATTCAATATGATCAGATGCTGTATTAATTTGAATGGAACTTAAATAATCAGGCTTCGCTTCGCTGACCCATGCTTTAGCCATTTCCTTCCATTCATCATTAATCTCTTTAATTTGATTCGCAAACGGACGAACGACTTTATAAAAATCCTCATTTACTCCCGATTCCTTCACTTTGTAAAACGTCTCAACTGAATATTCGACTGCCTCTAAAAGTTTCTCTGTATAATCCATCAACTGATGATTTTCGGTCAATTTTGCCACTCCATTTACCTAATGTCGTTAATCCATTTATTTTAACGATTTATTTTGCTAAGTTCAAGTAAAGTGGCATTTTTCTTGCATAAGGAGAAAGGTCAGTAGGATTGCAGACTTGGCTTGCTGTAATATTTTCCCTAAGTGTATCCATTACATTTTCAAGTTCATTTAAAGAAGTGATATGCTCCTCAATAAGTTGCATATTTTGATTTCCCGATTTAAAAAGTGTCTCATCTAATGCATCTAACTCTTCTTGGATTTCTTCTAACATATTCAATAACTTTTCTTTTGTATAAGCAATTTCCATGCAAATCCCTCCAAGCTATTTTGATATATAATCTTTTCTTTTTTTTTATGAACTATCCTCCCTAAGTGACAAAACTAGAAGAGATTCGGCAAAGAAAGTAGATTTTCTTATTCCTCGTTTAAAATTCGACAAAGTAGAAAGATGGACTAGAACCACTTATTTTTTTGGCGAATTAGTTCATGTAACTGCTCTTGTTTATTAAAGTACCAATCCGTTATTAAGAATGGTTCTTTATTATCACCACTTACTCGCCATTTATGCTTAATTTTCTTTTTATACCAATCACCTCTCTCACTATCACGATGATTGACTATTGGAAAAACAGCTCGCAATATTGGTGTTGTATTGGTCATTTTGGGGTATATATATTTTTCATAATCCTTTCTCGACCCAGTATGTTCTCTTTTTCTTGCAAAATCATAGAAGTCTTGATATAAATTATTTTTAAATAATAGGTTTGCTAATGTATTTCCTAGCCTAATTCTCTCATCAAGGGAAGTAAAGTTCGCAACGCTAGCTCCGTATAGGTTCCCATATAATGTTGGAAAAAGTACAGCATTAAAATGTAGTAAATCTTGAAAAAGATAGGGAAGATAATGAAAAATATGATGCTTAATTCTTTCATTTTTAATTACGGGCTTCTGAATAACATTTTGTTCATTAATAATCAAACTGTTCATTAACCTTTTCTTATCCCTATTCTTCCAGAATTCCAGCCATTCTTGTTCCATAAAAGAAGAAACCTGAAAAACTTTTAATAAATGAAACATTGGCGCGTTTATTTTCGTCGAATATTCATAGAGTAATAATTGGGGGTATGCATCTTTAAAAATAAGCCAATTTGCTTTCTCATAGGTTAGGTAAATTTGCTGCCTTTTTTTTTGACTAACTAATTGCGGCAGCCAGAGCCCATTTAAGTCACACATATTCCAGCCGGCATTGCGCGAAACTTGACTGGCAAGAAAAGCCCATTGTATTTCTTGATTTTTGTTATAATAACGAAGATAGGCATTTGTTCTTGATATATTGTCTAAGTTGCACTTATCAGTAATTAGCCTTATTCTAGTTATAAGTTTTTCTTCTTCTATTGGAGAAAAATACGAATTTATACCTATCAAAATGTTCACCTCTTATGAACGCTTTATGGTATTATTGTTTGTTGATTGCAATAAGTTATACTTTGAAAGGATCTTTGTGAGGTGAAAAAATGAAGATTCATTACCCAAATGGAAAAAGATATTCTCCGCTAAAAAACGAGAATATTAAATCACAAAAAAAAATTAGTTATAGTAACAGGGGAATGACTTTAGAGGATGATTTGAATGAAACAAATAAATATTATTTAGAATTTGGGAAGGCAGTTATACATAAAAAGCCGACACCTGTTCAAATCGTTCAGGTTGATTATCCAAAAAGAAGTGCAGCAGTCATAAAAGAAGCCTATTTTAAACAAGCTTCCACTACAGACTATAACGGTGTTTATAAAGGAAAATATATAGATTTTGAAGCGAAAGAAACGAAGCATACTACTTCTTTTCCGCTAAACAACTTCCATGAACACCAAATCAAACATATGCGGATGGTATGTGAACAACAAGGAATTTGCTTTGTCAT
Organism: Bacillus sp. 522_BSPC; assembly: GCF_001076885.1. Taxonomy (GTDB): domain Bacteria; phylum Bacillota; class Bacilli; order Bacillales; family Cytobacillaceae; genus Niallia; species Niallia hominis. Next base: position 69,615 of record NZ_JVDT01000149.1, on the reverse strand, counting down.
TATCTCCTTCTCTGAAACAAGTGAAATATTCTATTTAACAGCAGAAAAACTCTTTATGTTTTGGGAAAGAATGATAAATGGCGGAAGGAAATCGATTACGAAACATGAATTAGAAATCAATGGTCACTCTATTAGCCTTGGTTACCACCCTAGAATTGACTATATTAAAGTAATCGATACGATATATAAATTTAACTAATTCCTTTTTGTTTTTCAAAGAAAGGTAGGAATAACAATGACAGATAAATATCAAACGCGAGAGGAGCGTCGCAAGCAACTCGAAGCCTCAAAGAAAAATGCTCCTAAAAAAGCAAAGAAAAAAAGTGGCATGAATTTGTTTAAGCGCGTTCTGCTTATCTTATTAACAATCGGTATTATTGGAATAATTGCAGGTGGAGTAACTTTTGCCATCATGGTAAAAGATGCGCCAGAATTGAATCCCGAAACATTAAAGGATCCAATTTCTTCTACCATCTATGACAAGAATGATAAAGAAATAGCAAAAGTAGGTGCGGTAAATCGCGACTATGTAAACTATGAAGATATTCCTGATTTAGTAAAAGATGCATTTATCGCAACAGAAGATTCCCGTTTCTTTGAGCATCATGGGATTGATCCCATTCGCTTAGGCGGAGCGGTTATTGCAAACTTTAGAGATGGATTTGGTTCAGAAGGAGCAAGTACGATAACACAGCAAGTAGTGAAAAACTTCTTCTTTAACCAACCGCAAAAAACATTAACTCGTAAAGCCCAAGAAGCTTGGCTTGCCCTTGAATTAGAACGCAAATACTCTAAAGAAGAAATCTTTGAGATGTATGTAAATAAAATCTTTATGTCGGAAAATATGAGCGGTGTTAAAACAGCCGCTAAAGTATATTTTGATAAAAGCTTAGATGAATTGACACTACCGGAAGCAGCTCTTCTTGCTGGGATGCCACAGGCGCCGAATGCCTATAATCCGTTTAATAATCCAGAAAGAGCAGAAAAAAGACGTAATATTGTATTATCTTTAATGCATCAGCATGGATATATATCAAAAGAAGAAATGGAAGAAGCTCAAAAAACATCGGTTGAAGATACATTAGTAGCAAAAGAAGATCGACAAACAAACGACTTACCTTACGATCCATTTATAAAACAAGTTATTGCCGAAATTGAGAAAAAATATCCAGATGTTAATGTATATACAGATGGACTAGAAATTTATACAACAATGGATATAGAGGCACAAGACTATGTCGAAGAATTAATGTATGAAGGAGAAATTGTTGAATTCCCCGATGAAGATTTCCAAGCAGGAATCACCTTATTGGATACAAAAACTGGTGGAATTTTAGCTCTTGGTGGTGATCGTGATCCAGATGTAAAGCTAGGAACAAACTATGCAACAGATATAAAGCGACAACCTGGATCTACAGCAAAGCCTATACTTGACTATGGTCCAGCAGTTGAGTATTTAAAATGGGGAACCTATCAAACAATTGTAGATGAACGTACTACTTATTCTGATGGAACATCTATTAGCAACTGGGATAATAGCTATAAAGGGTCTATGACTATGCGAAAAGCATTAGAAATGTCTAGAAATATTCCTGCACTAAAAGCCTTCCAAGCAGTTGGAGCAGAAAATGCTCAAGAATTTGCTGTCAATCTAGGAATTCCATTAGAGAACGCCTATGAATCCTATGCAATTGGTGCATTTGAAGCTAGCACGCTAGAAATTGCAGGTGCTTATAGTGCTTTTGGAAATGAAGGAGTTTATAATACACCACATGCCGTACGCTCATTTAAATTAAAAGATGGCACAAAGATAAATATGGAACCTAAATCAAAAGTTGTGATGCAAGATTATACAGCTTTTCTCATTACAGATATGCTAAAAGGTGTACTCACAAGTAGCGATGGAACTGGAAGTCTTGCTAATATTCCAGGATTGCCTGTCGCTGGTAAGACTGGGACGACCAATTATTCTGAAGAAGAACGAAATAAATGGGGTATTACTAATTCAAAAAGTGTTCCAGATGCTTGGTTCGCAGGATATACAACCAACTTTACGATGGCTGTATGGACTGGTTACACAGAACGAAAAAATCCAATTGAACCTGGTTTAGATCAGAAAGTAGCCCAAAAGATTTTTAAAGCAGTAATGGGCCATATTTCTGAAGATGTAGAAACTGCTGATTTCAAAAAACCAGATAGTGTCGAAACGATAAAAATAGAAAAAGGTACGTATCCAGCTAAATTGGCAAGTCCATACACGCCAAGCAGTCAAATCCTAACTGAGTATGCTGTAAAAGGTAATATTCTGAACGAAGTATCACAGAAATACAATAAGCCAAATGCTCCTACTGGAGTGAAAGCTAGCTATAACGAAAACAGTGATCAAATCGAGTTATCATGGGATTATGGTGATAAAGATGGCATTAAATTTGACGTAAGTGTAAGTGTCGATGGTGGAGCTAGCGAGCAGCTGACTGTTACTTACGATACAAGCATCAAAATTACAAAACCAACGGCTGGTAGTACGTATACCTTTACTGTAAAGGCAATTAAAGATGATTTAGAAAGTGATCCTGCATCTAGTAATATTTCTGTGCCAGAGAAAATCGAGGAACAGCCACCTGAGGATCCAAATGAAACGATAGATGATGAAGAAAATCAAGACGATCCTAATGGCGAAGAATCTGACGATAATCAGGACGAGGAAGGCGACGAAGATTCTGATAATGGCGGAGACAATAACAGCAACAATGAAAATGGCAATAACAACGGAAATGATAACAATAACAATGGAAATGGGAACAATAACGGGAATAATGATAATGGGAATAGTGATGATGTTCAAAACAATAACACCAGCACGACTGACATCAATCAAGATAAAGAGAGAAATAGAAATAACAATCGAAATGACTCTCAATAAACCTGTTAAAGAACCTGTTTCAGCAAAAGAAGAGGACAATTCCAAATGGAAAAGTCCTCTTCTTTTTTCTAAATATTCCTATTTAATTTTACTAATTTTATCGCAAACTGCTTTTCTAACTCTTTAAACAACTCATCCAATTGTCTATAGGAATGATACCCATTCAGCCTTTTTAGGATAAATTCGAGACGATCTTCTAAATTAAACGGTTTTACTTCTAGACTTTTGTCTACTAAACCATCTATTAAATTCACCGGTTTTTCATTTATCCAATATAGGCATTCTAAAAAGTATTCCAAAGCTATTGTTAATCCGTATTGTAGATTTAACGTATCTCTGTTCGCTGCAAATTGTTGTAGCTCCACTTTAAGAAGCTTCCACTCTTCTAGTATCTTATTTACACATTCCTTAACATTTTCTATATTCCACGGGTGAAACGTTTCCTTGTTATAATAGTAATTTGCTTCATGCAAAAAAGCTGGTCTCCTAACAAAGGAATCCGTCTTAATACATGAAAATTCCTTGATCACTGGGAAAGGGCCATATAAGAGCTGTACGGGGACATCTAATTGATTCTTGTCCATTATACTATACCTTTAGTCTTCATTCTTTTTTTGCCTTCTCTACATAATGCTAGCAGCGGACAAGCTTCACATTGAGGATTTTGCGCCTTACAGTGATATCTTCCAAAAAAGATCATGCGGTGATGAGTCACAGACCATTCATCCCTAGGAACTTTTTTCATTAATGTTTTTTCGACTTCTAAAACAGAATCTTTCCATCTGCAAATCCCTAATCGCTTACTTACCCTTTCGACATGTGTATCAACAGCAATAGCAGGCATATTGTAGGCAACAGAAACAACAACATTGGCTGTTTTTCTTCCTACACCTGGTAGATTAATCAATTCATCTCGATCCATTGGTATCTCACCATTGTATTTTTCTAAAACTATTTGGCAAAGTTTTTGAATATTTTTTGCCTTATTTCGGAATAAACCAATAGAGCGAATATCATTCTGCAATTCTTCTAAAGGTACACTTAAGTAATCTTCTGGTGTCTTATATTTTTGGAATAAGTTTTTTGTCACCTTATTAACTAGCGCATCCGTACATTGTGCAGATAAAGATACTGCAATAACCAATTCAAACGGATTGGAATGAACTAATTCACAATGTGCCTCAGGAAACATCTCTCCCATTTTATCTAGGCAATATCTGATTTCATCTTTTTTTAACATGCGATCCTCCGAATTAATAAACTATAAATCTATAAAAAAAAGGTCATCCAAAGAATAAATTGGACATCCTTTCCGAATGATAGTAATCTTACTGACTAACTTATTTAATTTTATTCACCTATTAATTATTGATCCAACCAATTATAAAAAGGTACTGCTTTTTTGTTGGGAGCCTCTTCCCTCTGTTCTATTTTGTATCCAGTAGTTTGATGCTGTCTAAACTTTTTCCCATGATTTTTTGCTTGTTCGAGTGTTTTAATTCCGTTTTTCTTCCATTCAAACAAAATTCGATCAATATATCGAAAGTTTAATTTACCAGAAACAACTGCTTCTCTAAGAGCTGCTTTTATTATTGCCATTTCATGCTGATCATCATCGACCCACATATTTAATGTCTCAATTTCAAAAGGAGATAATGGTCGACCGAATTCATGCTCAAAGCAAGTATATAAATCAGATTCTTCTTTTTCGTTTAAAGCTGCTTCTTCTTTTTTATTATTAAGTAAAAATTGCTCAATTAATTTATTCCAAAGGGGCTCTAAAGAATATCGCTCAAATCGAATCCCTGTATCACTGTTTCCTTCAATTATCTCGATAAAACCTTTTCTAATAAGCTGACTCAATAACTCGCGGCATTCCATACTATCTAAAGTCATTTGATCAGCTATTTCAGACGGGGTTGGAAAATCATTGCCCCGTTCTAAATAGTAATGTATTTGCAGCAAAAGCACTAATTCTTTTTCATTTATCTTCAAATATTTATAGTGTGTTAGAAGTGTGGAAGGAATATTTATATTCCCCTCTTGCAACCATTTTAAAAAAATTGTTTTATTCATAATGACACCTCTAATTTAGTATATCATGTTGGTCAGATGCATGAAATAATGAAAATCACCCAAACCTAGCAATAGTTAACAAAAAGAAGAAGGGAAAAAATAGGATTGGTACAAAAGGTGAAACCTCACACGAATTATCGATGTGAGGTCAACTTTTGAAAAACTTTCCATATTTTTCACCCTATTATTTAATCAAGGATATAGACGATTTAATAATCTTGGGAACGGAATTGTTTCACGAACATGTTCTACGCCTGTAATCCATGCGACCGTTCTTTCTAAACCAAGCCCAAAACCAGAATGTGGAACAGAACCATATTCTCTCAGTTCTAAATACCATTTATATGTTTCTGGATCTAATTGATGTTCTTCTACACGCTTATTTAGGAGATCCATATCATGAATACGTTCAGAACCACCTATAATTTCACCATACCCTTCAGGGGCAATTAAATCTGCACAAAGCACAACATCTTCTCTCTCTGGATGTGGTTGCATATAGAAAGGCTTGATTTTAGTTGGATAATGGGTAATAAACACAGGTTTATCAAAGCTTTCAGCAATGGCAGTTTCATGTGGAGAACCAAAATCATCCCCCCACTCAATATCATCAAAACCTTTTTCATGCAAGAAAGTAATCGCATCATCATAGCTTATTCTCGGGAAAGGCGCTGTAATCTTCTCTAATTTAGATATATCTCTTCCAAGAGTTTTAAGCTCTAGCTGACAATTTTTCAAGACAGATTGAACAACATAGGATACGTATTGTTCTTGAACCTCTAGGTTTTCTTCAAATTCAACAAAAGCCATCTCCGGCTCAATCATCCAAAACTCGATTAAATGACGACGTGTTTTTGATTTTTCTGCACGGAAAGTTGGTCCGAACGAAAAAACCTTCCCTAACGCCATTGCAGCAGCTTCCATATAAAGTTGTCCACTTTGTGATAGATAGGCATCTTCATCAAAGTATTTCGTTGCAAACAGTTCGGTTGTACCTTCTGGAGCACTTCCTGTTAAAATTGGTGGATCTACCTTAACAAATCCATTTTCATTGAAGAATTCATAGGTAGCACGAATAATTTCATTTCTTACTTTCATTACTGCATGTTGACGTTTTGAACGTAACCATAGGTGACGATTATCCATTAAGAATTCTGTGCCATGTTCTTTTGGTGTAATCGGATAATCTGTAGAAGTATGAATCAGTTCCACATTTGTAACAAGTAATTCATATCCAAACGGAGATCGTTCATCCTTTTGTACTGTACCAGTAACATATACAGATGATTCTTGTGTAACTGTTTTAGCTGTTTGAAATACTTCTTCCTCTACATCACTTTTAACAATTACTCCTTGAACAAATCCAGATCCGTCGCGAAGCTGCAAAAAGGCAATTTTCCCACTAGAGCGCTTGTTGGCAATCCACGCACCTAATTTAACCTCTTTATCAACATATTTTGGTAACTCGGCAATAGTTGCTTTAATCACAATTAACTCCTCCAAAAACAAATAAATATATGTACTTAAATAGAGGCGGTTGTTCTATCCATAATAAAGATAATAAATAAACCGCTTCTTCCTACCTGTTTAGCTGATTTAGTAGAAAACATACTAGTTATAAAAAAATATTCTACCAAAACATTATACCTTTACATCTTAAGACAATCAACACTATCGAACATACAATAGGCAACAATAATAGTGTTTATCACTAAATTCTCTACCTGTTCCCATTACAGTATTCAAACAGCAATAAAGAAAAGAGAGAATGCCAAAAAAGAGATAGAAATTTTTTGACATACTCTGCTATAAAGATAAATTAATTATTCACAACCATTTTTTTTTCTACAAACTGTTCCATCCGCTTTACTGCTTCTTCAAGCTTTTCAAGTGATGTTGCATAAGAAAGTCGGATGTAATTATCTGCGCCAAATCCTGAACCAGGCACAACGGCTACTAATGCTTCTTCTAACAAGCCAGCAACAAACTCATCAACTGTTGCATATCCTGTTAATTCTACTGCTTTTTTTACATTTGGAAAAAAATAAAATGCTCCTTTTGGCTTTATGCACGAAAAACCAGGAATTTTATTTAATTTCTCATGTATGATATCTAAGCGCTTATTAAATGCTTGGCGCATTTCTTCCACTGAATCTTTTGGACCAGCGTAAGCTTCAATCGTAGCATACTGAGATGGTGTGGTTGGATTTGAAGTACTGTGACTTGCAAGATTCGCCATCGCAGTAATTATTTCCTTATTTCCTGCAGCATACCCAATTCTCCAGCCTGTCATCGAATGAGATTTTGATACCCCATTTATTACAATAGTCGCTTCTTTAAGTGCAGGAGATAAAGAAGCAATCGATACATGTTTACTATCGCCATAAACTAATTTCTCATAAATTTCATCAGATATAATTAAAATATTATGTTCTAAGCAAACATTTCCAATTTCCTTTAATTCTTCCTCTGTATAAATCATTCCAGTTGGGTTACTTGGTGAATTAATAATAACTGCTTTTGTTTTTGAGGTAATTACTCCTTTTAATTGTTCAGGAGTAATTTTAAATTCATTTGACTCATATCCCTCTACAAAAACTGGTACACCTTCTGCAAGCTTTACTTGCTCTGGGTAACTAACCCAATATGGGGTAGGAATAATTACTTCATCCCCTTTATCCAAAATAACCTGGAATAAAGTAAATAATCCGTGTTTTGCACCATTTGTAACGATAATCTGATTTGTATCATAATCTAAATGTTGATCTTTCTTTAGCTTTGCTGCAATTTCTTTTTTTAATGTTAGTAATCCTGATGCAGGCGTATATTTTGTATGACCTTCATTCATACTTCTAACCGCAGCATCAATAATATTTTGAGGAGTGTTAAAGTCTGGCTCTCCTGCGCCTAAACCAATAACATCATGACCAGCTGCTCTTAAACTCGCTGCTTTTGCTGTAATGGCCAATGTTGTAGATGGTGTTAATGCGTTCACTCTTTGCGCTAATTGAATTTTCATTCCTATTTGCCACTCCTATCAGTTAATAATTTTCAATTGTTAAAAGGATTTCTCCTGTCTCAAAATCTAACCAATGGTAGTTTATTGAGTCCGTATCTGTATGAGAATAAATCTCCCAAACAGGCAGTCCATCATACATCCCTAAGCGGACTGCATTTATTTTTTCTGGTGATTGCTCCGATAATAATATATTAAGTGCTTCTTGTTTGGTTAGCCCATCTTTTTTCAGCTTTTGAGTAACTTGATGGCTTTGTTCATTTATCCAAACAATCATTTCTTCCTTATCATCGTTCTTTCCTTCTAGAATATAATAGGCTTCCTTCCCATTATATAATTGAAAGCTATCAATCTCCTTCATATCTGATTCCTTTTTAGCAATCGTTTCAGCTATTTCTCTTGCGGTTTTTATAGGCTTCATTGCTTGTACATATGTATGAATACTTACACCTATTCCAATAAGAAAAACAACAATAACAATCCATATCCATTTTCTCATCTTATTACATCACTTCTTTAAACCAGTATTTTGTACATAGGTTATTATAACAGTATTTATAAATAGAAAGAAATTATTTTCTATAAATTCGTTGTTATTTGTCGAGCAACTAATTGATTATGTATACTACTTAAACACTTTATACAGGCATTCAAGAAGCAGTACTTTCTCAAACGCCTATATTCACCTTATAAAAATTTACTTTAGCCAGCTTTTGATGAATTTTACCATTTCCTGACTATTTTGTTGCTTAATTGGCACAGTAGGTATAGACTTCAGAAATGTCTCCCCATAAGTAGTTGTAACAATACGGCGATCAAAAACAATAATAAATCCTTTATCCTCTTCCGTGCGAATTAATCTACCAAATCCTTGTTTAAATCGCAAAACAGCTTCTGGAAGGCTATTTTCTATAAAAGGATTGCCTCCCTTATTCTTAATCAACTCATTTTTCGCTTCCGTTAAAGGGTCTTCAGGTGAAGAAAACGGTAATCGCACAATGATTAAACAAGTTAAATCCTCGCCAGGAATATCAATTCCTTCCCAAAAACTATTCGTACCTAATAATATTGCTTTATCATAACGCTGAAAATTACGCGTTAATCTCATTCTACTTCCATTTGTAATCCCTTGTGCCAAGATTGCGTATTCTTCTAAACAACCACTTTCTTTCATATAATCATATGTTTTTTTTAACATGTCATTTGCTGTAAAAAGAATCAGCATTCGACCTTTTGTAGCCTGTGCGATATGGATTATTTGCTCTCCGATTGTAGTAACATAATCATTTAATGATACGGAATTAACTTCTGGTACATCTGTTGGGATAAGTAATTGCACCTGTTTCTCATAATCAAATGGTGAATTAATTTGAACTTCCAGTTGGCTATTTCCTAATCCTAACCCTTTAGCATAGTATTCAAATGAATTATTTACGGTAATTGTTGCTGAAGTAAATACAACACTTTTTTTCTTATTAAAAAAGTTGTTCTGTAAAGTTTCAGCGACAGAAGTAGGTTGTGTATATATTACTGCATTGTTCGGATAATTTTTCGCATCTGTTTCCAACCATGCGATATTGTCCCCTACTCGCAAAAACATCTCCCGCAAATGATTAATATATATATACCAATCATTTAAAATCGACTCAATTCTTTCCACTATTAGCATTTGAGAAGCGCTAAACTTTCTTCCTTGTTCCTTTAATCGCTGTATTTTTTGTACTAATACTTCTCTTCCATCCTTCCAAAGAAAAATAATTCGTTCTGCAACGCTTTTGACAGCATTCCAATCTCCCATGCCACTATTAGTCTTTAATCGATAGCTTCCCCTTCCATCTCTTCTTGGTTGATTCGTTTTTTTCGCATAGCGAAGTACAGCCCGAAAAAGTTCATCTAATTCATCATGTAATCCAAGGATAAATTGATTAAACTCCCATTTCTGATGGATATTCGATTCCCCTAACAAGTTTTCTAAATGAAACATAAGTTGCTTTTGATCTGTGGTCCCAATAGCATTAATACTTAAACGCACAGCAATGTAGGAAAAACGAAATCCAAAATGCTTTGTCGTCGTTTTTTCAAAATGATGTCCTTCATCCACAATGACATACTCATAGGAAGGGAGGAGGCGTTGACCTGCTGTAAGATCTTTTAAAAGCAAAGCATGATTCGTTATAATCATATTTGCTTTTTGTGCAGCATTTCGAGTTCTTCTATAAAAATCCTTAGATGCCCATTCCTTTGAAATAGGCAGCGAAAAATTTCCGTCATTTTTTATTTTTTCCCAGTAATTGCTTCCGCCACTTGTTAAATTCAACTCATCTTTATCTCCTGTTTCTGTCTCTGTTAACCAAATTAATATTTGCATTTTTGTAAGAATAATATCATAATTATCTTCTTGCTCTTTTAAAGAAACTTCAAATTTATCTAAACTGATATAATGATTTCTACCTTTTAATAGTGTATAAGTTATAGGAAATGGAAGGATACTTTTAAGCAAGGGCAAATCTTTATGAAAAAGTTGTTCTTGTAGTTGGGTTGTAAAAGTACTGACAATTACTTGCTGTTTATTTGCGATTGAGAAATATGCAGCAGGCACTAAGTAACCAAGAGACTTTCCAACACCAGTACCAGCCTCAATAAGACCATGTCGATTGTCTGATAATGCCTGATGAACAACCTTCATCATTTCTAATTGTCCATCTCTTCTTTGATAAAAAGGAAAAGTATCCCTCATTCTTTGCTCCATTTTTTCCATATCAAAAGAAACAGAGCAATCCTTTCTTTGATCTACTATCAGATTACTAGGCAGTCTTTTAATGGTTAATCCTCGATATATCTCCCAATCATCCCGTATATATTCTATTTTTGATTGTTTTTCTTGAATAAGAGCTTGTAAATAAATATCTAAATCGCTTTTGAGCGAGGAACTTAAGAATTCTAATTGCTTTGTCGTTACTTGAGGCAGTACGTTCAGCTTCTCCAACAATAATAGCAATAGCTCTGCTGTAACATAAGCATCACTATCAGCCTGATGTGGTCTACTATGGACTATCCCTTCTTGTGCAGCAAGATCAGTTAATTTATAGCTATCTGCTGTTGGGTATAAAATTCTTGCTAATTCTACTGTATCAAGAATTGGTCCATAAAACTGCTTAAAGCCAGCCTGTTCTAGCTCTTCATTTAAAAAGGATAAATCAAATAATACATTATGGGCTACAAAATAAGCTTCCTCTAATAAAGAAACAATTTTTTCTGCAACTTCGTCAAAAATTGGTGCTGTTTCCACCATTTCATCGGTGATTCCAGTTAATTCTTCTATAAATGGCGAAATTGGTTGAAGAGGATTAAGTAAAGAAGAATATTCCTCCACTATTTTCCCGTTTTCAATAACAACTGCCGCAAATTGTATAATTCGATCCCCTTTTCTAGGAGAATTACCGTTTGTCTCCAAATCAACTACTACAAATTTGTTACTCATTACGTCCACCTCAAACTTTCAGTCATTCAAACGGTATCATAAAAATGGAAAAAGGGAAAGATGTTAGTTTTATTCTTTAAATTTTTATAAATTATAAAACCCCTACTCAAAGTGAATAGGGGTAATTTATATCAGCATTAGTAATTTACATAACTGTTTTCACTGGTTCTTGATGCAGAATGTTTATTATGCGATTATGTTCATCCATAATTGCTACTTTCGGTTGATGACTGTGTAGCTCTTCATTTGAAATATAACAATATGAAATAATGATGACAATATCCCCTACTTGTACAAGTCTTGCTGCTGCACCATTTAAGCAAATAGTGCCAGTACCTCTCTCCCCTGGGATTATATAAGTTTCCAATCTTGCACCATTATTATTATTAACAATTTGAACTTTTTCATTCGCTACCATCCCGACAGCATCTAATATATCTTCATCTATTGTAATACTACCTACATAATTTAGGTTCGCTTCCGTTACTGTTGCTCGATGGATTTTTCCGTTCATCATTACTCGAAACATTGGGTTAACCCTCCATAATATAAAGTGAAACTTTGTACCTCTATTTGGTTTCTTTCCTTCGCCACTGATGGTTAATGGAGCCATTCGGGCCTAACTTCCTCGAACTCTCCAAAAAGCCAGAGGGAGATACTTATGCGTCTTAACCTTATATTTTAAAGATAATATTATCAATTAATCTAGCCTTACTAAATTGAACGGCAATCGCAATAATAATCTCTCCCGTTAACTGCTTTACATTCTCCAATTGGGGATAGGATAGAATTTCAAAATAGTCCACTTTTCCACTAGATTCCCTTTCAATCAACTCAACTACATGCTTCTTCAATATTTCTAAATTGTCTGTCCCCTTTATTAATTCAGCTCTAGCAAAACTTAGCGATTTATAAAGAATACCTGCTTCTTGTCTTTCTGTTGGAGTAAGGCGAATATTTCTAGAACTCTTAGCTAAACCATCTTCTTCCCTTACTGTGTTAAGTGCAACTAGATTAATAGGGAAATGAAAGTTTTCAATTAATCCATCCACTATTGCAACTTGCTGAGCATCTTTCTTTCCAAAATAAACATTAGTTGGCTGTACTAAATGAAACAGCTTCGTTAGAACGGTTGCAACCCCATCAAAATGCCCAGGTCTTGAACGTCCACACAAACAATTTGTACGTCGCTCTACTTTTACGATTACAGACATTGGTTCAGGATACATTTCTTCTTCAGAAGGATGGAATAAATAATCAACCCCCTCTTCGATTGCGACCTGTTTATCATGCTCAAAGTCTCTTGGATAAGATTCCAAATCTTCATTAGGTCCAAATTGGAGGGGGTTAACAAATACACTCATTATAACTACATCATTCTGCTCTCTTGCTTTTTTTAGCAAAGCTCGATGCCCTTCATGAAGATAGCCCATCGTTGGAACAAACCCAATTGATACTTGGTCTTTTTTTAACTGTGTTGATATCTCCTGCAATTGATGTGGATTACTTAGGATGTTCATTGGCTTTTTCCTCCATATAAGCTTTTTACTTCTTCTGCTTTCATCTGAAAACTATGCTTCATTTCAGGAAATGCTCCAATTCTTACTTCAGATATATATTGATCCAACGCTAGTGAAATTGGATCATTTACGTTTGTATATTGTTTTACAAATTTCGCCACTCGATCAACACCATATGTTATGAGATCATGATATACAAGGACTTGGCCATCTGTGTCACTTCCTGCACCAATTCCAATTGTTGGTATGTCCAGTTGATCACTTACTTCTTTCGCAACTTGCATTGGAACACACTCTAGCACTATCGCAAAAGCTCCTGCAGCTTGGCATTTCAGTGCATTTTGAATAAGAAGTTTAGCCTCTTCAGAGCTTTTCCCTTGTACTTTATAACCACCTAAAACACCAACAGACTGTGGCGTTAAGCCTAAATGAGCCATAACTGGGATACCAGCATTTGTTAAACTATTTATTTGATCGATGACATCATCAGCACCCTCTAATTTCACTGCATTTGCTCCAGTTTCTTGAATTAAGCGAGTAGCGTTGATTAATGTTTCACGGTTTGATATATGATAACTCATAAATGGCATATCAATGACAATAAATGTATCTTTAGCCCCTCGTTTTACTGCTTTCCCATGATGTATCATGTCTTCCATTGTAACTGGCACTGTTGAGTCATATCCAAGAACGACCATTCCTAAAGAATCCCCTACCAATATTAAATCGGTTCCTGCTTGTTCTACTAATTTAGCAGAAGGATAATCATATGCCGTAATCATTGTAATCTTTTGGGCATTTTGTTTCATTTTAAAAAAATCTGTTGTAGTTTTCACTCATTTTCCTCCTTTAATAGGAAGAGGGAATGGCTTAATACGAAAAAAACCTTCTACAAAGAATAGAAGGATTGTCTTTATGTTTCGATTTTTCATCCCTCTGTCCTTGTCCAAATATGGATCTAGGCAGATATAATTATGGTTGTTGCACATTAAAAACAATGGTGCAGTTCATTAAGATACTGCCCGACAAATGAATTATAACAAACCAGCTAAGGGATGACTATGGGCAATTTACGTTTCCATTAAAATATCCGCTGAATAAATGGAATGTACTTCTCCTTGATCATCTTCAAGCAGTAACACCCCATCGTCTGTAATTCCTTTAGCCAGTCCAAAGATACTTCCATTTAACGTATTTGCTCTAACCTTTTGCCCTAAACTAATGGAATAGCTTTCCCATAATAGTTTTATTGGATAAAAGCCTTTTTCTAAGTAAAGAAGATATAGTTTTTCTATTTGCTTCATAATGCCTTGGATAATGATTGCTCGATCCCAACTTGTCTTTGTTTCAAGATAGATAGAAGTGGCACTGGACTGCAGCTCTTCTTCAAAATCTTCAAGCTGCTGATTTACATTTATACCGATTCCAATGATTAACGAATGCACCCTGTCACTATCAGCCTGCATTTCTGTTAGAATTCCTGTCAATTTTTTACCATTCACTAATAAATCATTTGGCCATTTGATATCAGCTTGTACTCCAGTAACATCCTGTATTCCCTGAACAACCGCTACTGCAATAAGCAATGTCAATTGCGGTGTTTTCATAATCGGAATAGCCGGCTTTAAAATAAGACTCATCCATATTCCTTTATATTTAGGAGATTGCCATTTTCTTTCTAATCTGCCCCTGCCGCCAATCTGCTCTTCTGCTACAACTAAAGTGCCTTCTACAGCCCCTTCCAAGGCAAGCTTTTGGGCAATATTCTGGGTAGAATCCACCGTTTCTTCAAAATGAATATTCCTGCCAATATAGGAGGTATTTAAACCAAACAAAATATTATCAGGAACGATTTTCTCTGGTGAGCTAATGATTCGATAACCCTTTTTTCGGACTGCTTCAAGGATAAAGCCGTCTTGTCTTAGTGCTTCGATGTGCTTCCAAATTGCTGTACGGGAACATCCTAAAAGCTTAGCAAGCGATTCACCAGATAAATACTGATTCGGGTTATTAGTAAAAGCCTCAATTAGTCCTTTTCTGATATCTGATGACATTCTCTTAGCCACTCCTTTATTACTTTCTTATCATTTTTAATTTTCCGTTCCACTACTTTTGTTTCAACAAGGGAAAGCATCTCTTTTATCCATGGTCCTGCTTGTTTTTTCGTCCATAATAAAAGGTCATTTCCGCTAATAGCCAGCTCTTCCTTTTTTTTGATTGGCAGCTTTCTATATTGTTCTTCTAATAGAGAGATATTTGGATTAATTTCTTGATTTTTTAGAAGCTGATATATTTTCTCCGTACTAACTGCGATAGATATTGTAGCAAAATAAAGCGAATGATTAGTCCAGGTGACCATTTTCTCTCTTTCTAAAAACCAATAGATTATTTTTTGGATATGCCGTATTTGTTTAACTGGTAGCTTCCAAGCACGCAAAAATGATTCTATTTGCTGTTTTTCTTTTATTTCAATGGATAATAATAATAAAACAGCCCATTTTTCAAGTAAATCAAGCTGAGACAGAGAGATATTCACAAACTTAGTGAGCCCTTCTTTACTAGATGCAAGCATCGGCAAAAATGTATACATCTTTGTTTCAAGCAATATAGCTAGAGCATCAGAACACCATTTCCCCTGTAAAAGCTTTTCAAATTCAGTAGTAATTCTCTCCACTGCTATCTTAGAAAGAAGATGCTTATTTTTGATAATGCCTATTAACGTCTCCTCCTCCAACTGAAAGCCTAAGGTACTAACGAATCGAATCCCTCGCATGATTCTTAATGCATCTTCCTGAAACCGCTCATTCGCATTACCAACTGTTTTAATTTCCTTCTGTCTTAAAGCTTCCTGGCTATTAAAAAAATCAATAATACGTCCTTCTTTATTCATCGCTATCGCATTTATCGTAAAATCCCGACGTTTTAAATCTTCTTTTAATTCGCGAACAAACAACACCTTTTCTGGTCTTCGATAATCAACATAAGTAGATTCGGTTCGAAAGGTCGTTATTTCGTATGTATGATTTTTCCATACTACCATTACTGTTCCGTGTGCAATTCCAACATCGATAGTATGGGAAAATATCGTTTTAATTTCATCAGGTGTTGCGGAGGTAGCAATATCTATATCATTAATTTGTTTGTTTAATAGATAATCTCTAACTGCTCCCCCAACAAAATAAGCTTCGAAGCCTGCACTCTCAATTCTCTCCATTATGGGAATAGCGTCATTAAAAGGCTTGATCATTCGTTCCACCAGTTTCTAGAATTGATTTATAAATCTCCACATATTGGTCAACAATAATATCTGCACGGAAATAATCTCTTACTCTTGAAAGAGAATTTTTAGAGAATCTAGCATGTTTTTTACTATCTGATAAAAGATTTACCGAATGCTTAGCAATATCCTCTACATCACCTAGTTCACAAATAAAACCAGTCTCATTTGGAACGATTACTTCTGGAATGCCGCCGACATTCGTTCCTATAACCGGCACTCCACATGCCATCGCCTCTAATGCTACTAAGCCAAAGCTTTCTTTTTCAGAAAGAAGTAGCATTAAGTCACTTAGCGAATACAGCTCCTCTAGATTTTCTTGTTTTCCAAGGAACAAAACTTTCTCTCTTAATTGCAGTTCATCCACCAGTTTTGTTACTTTAGACATTTCAGGACCATCTCCAACAAGCAGTAGTCTTGATGGAATTTGATCTGAAATTCGTTTAAATGCTTTGACGACATCCGTTACTCTTTTAACTCCTCTAAAATTAGATACATGTATGATGACTTTTTCATTCATTGAAATAGCCAATTCTTTTTTCAAATGACTAGCATCTACCTTACGATACACTCTTTCATCAATAAAATTATAAACAGGGACAATTTCTTTATTTGGTTCAATTACTTCATGCGTTTGGGCAATTAAAGAATTCGAAACAGCTGTTACAAGGTCTGATTTTTCAATCCCGAACCGAATGCCTGTTGCTAGTGAAGGATCATACCCTAATACGGTGATATCTGTACCGTGTAGAGTTGTCACTATCTTTACATCTCTATTGCTCATTTGTTTTGCTAATATGGCACAAACAGCGTGAGGAATTGCATAGTGTACATGAAGCAAATCTAATTCTTCTCGATTAATAACTTCTGCCATTTTACTACTCAGTGCTAAATCATATGGTGGATATTGAAAAACAGCATATTGATTTACTTCTACTTGATGATAGTAAATGTTTGGATACATTTTATTTAACCGAAATGGTATGCTCGAGGAGATAAAGTGTATTTCATGTCCTCTCTCCGCCAGCATTTTCCCTAATTCTGTTGCAATAACACCTGAACCACCAACAGTTGGATAGCAGGTAATGCCAATTTTTAATTTTTTCATATGTCTCCACCTAATAAATCTTGATTTAATAATATTGGCTTTGATTTAATAAAGCCTTCCGCATAGGTTACGCCGACTTCTTTTCCAAAAAGTTTTTCTCTTGCCTCGATGGTGTCAATATAGCCATTTGTTAACGGAGTGTCTACACTGTCTTTCCCTTTAACAAATTGGCTTTGATAACAATTTAAACTTGCTTCTTTATGTTTCATAAACTCACTTGTATCAATCACAAAATCTGGTTTATGAAAACCATTTATCATATAATAGTATACATTTTGAACTTTATGTGGATCTGTGTTATTAGCGTGATAATTACGAATGCCTGCTGAAAAAACCGCTTCTTTCACGATTTTTGTACAGTTCCCATGATCCGGATGCCGGTCTTCCCAATAAGGGGAGAAAACTAGCTTAGGTTTGTAGGAGCGAATTACCTCTACTACCTTTTGAATGGCTTTCTCCTCCACATATAAACCTCTATCAGGAAAATCTAAGGTTATTCTATCGAAAAGCCCCAACACTTTTCCAGCTTCCTTTGCTTCTTGTTTACGTCTTTCAACCGTTCCATTTGAAGAAAGGTCGCTTTCTGTCAAATCACAAATGACTATTTTTTTCCCTGATGCTGCATATTTAGCGATTGTTGCACCCATGCCGATTTCCACATCATCTGCATGTGCACCAAAAGCAAGTATATCTATATTAGTTATCTTCGAGTTTTTTTGCCACTGGTTCTGTCTTTCCATGAACTATTTTTCTCCAATCTATATCGCCTTGCTCGAGTCCTCTAATTAATACTTCTCCGGTTCCCATATTTGTTGCAAGAGGGACAGAATAAACATCACATAAGCGGATTAATGCTGTTACATCTGGTTCATGTGGCTGTGCTGTTAATGGATCTCGGAAGAAAAACACCATGTCCATATCATTATTAGCAATGTATGAACCTATTTCTTGATCTCCTCCGAGCGGTCCTGAATGAAAACGATGTACTTCTAATCCGGTTGCTTCCTGAATTCTTGCACCTGTTGTTCCTGTTGCATATAAAGCATGCTTTTCAAATATCTTTTTATAGGCAACAACAAAAGCTACCATATCATTTTTCTTTTTATCATGAGCAATTAATGCAATGTTCATCCTTATTCCACTCCTATTCCATAATATTTTCTAAGCCATAGATCAGTACATTAATTTTTAATACCTCTTCTACTGCAAATTTAACGCCTGACATAAATGATGTACGATTATAGGAATCATGTCTAATTGTTAAGGATTCTCCTTCTGCTCCGAACATTACTTGTTGATGAGCAATTAAACCTGGTAACCTAGTAGAATGGATGCGCATACCATCAAAGTCAGCTCCTCTAGCTCCTTGTATTGTTTCCTTCTCATCTGGATGTCCCTGTTTTTTACTTTCTCGTACTTCAGCAATAAGTTCTGCTGTTTTCACTGCGGTACCTGATGGTGCATCTAGCTTTTGATCATGATGCATTTCCATAATCTCTACATCTGCAAAGTATCGTGCTGCCATTTTAGAAAATTTCATCATTAAAACAGCACCTAAAGCGAAGTTTGGAGCAATAATACAGCCGCGGTTCATTTCTTCACATAATCCTTCTAACTCTTCCAAGTTTTCCTTTGTAAAACCGGTTGTTCCAACTACTGGTCTAACGCCATAGCTTAGAGCTGTTTTCGCATGATGCATACCAAATTCAGGTGTAGTCAAATCAATGAGTACATCTGGCTTTTCTGTTTGTAAACAAGCTTCAATATCCGTATAAATTGGGACATCATAGGAAGAAAAGCCTTCAATCTCTTTTAAGCTTTTCCCTTCATGTTTATGATCTAAAACAGCAACAAGCTCAAATTGCTCTGTTCTTCCTGTTAAATACACAGCTTCTTTTCCCATTCTACCTCTTGGGCCAGCTATTACGATTTTTACTTTATTCAATGTATAATCTCCTTACTTTTATGTATTTTCTTTAGTCTTTTCTTGTCCATCTGTCTTTATCTCGTGTATTAAATTTATGCATGACACGATCATGCGCTTCCTCCAAATCAATATTTAGAGAATTCGCTAGACAGGTTAATACAAATAGCATATCACCAATCTCGTCGGTAATTTCCTTTTCCGTCTCTGACTCTTTTTTGGGCTTCTCTCCATAGTAGTGATTTACTTCTCTTGCTAATTCTCCTAGCTCCTCGGTAAGACGAGCAAGCATTGCTAACGGACTAAAGTAGCCCTCTTTAAATTGACCAATGTATTCATCAACTTCTCTTTGTATATCTTTTACTGTTTTTTCTCGATTCAATATAGACACCTCTTACGTCAATAAGTAATCTTATCCAATTCCATGTTAGCTAATCTGCTCCATTTTTACAAACATTTTTAACGAAGATATGCTTAGATTTAACAAGTATTAAACTTTTACTCGTTTTCTGTTTGTTATTCTTTCTTGAATTTTTTCTCCTCCATTGCCCATCTGAATGTGATTCGATATAATGGATACGCTAATAGCAATGTAATTGTACATAGAGAAAGTAGGCTGAGTTGATGTTTAAAGGTATCAAAATTAAAAATGTCTTATTTATTCTATTAGGATCTGCCATTTTTTCCTTTGGAATTGTTCATTTTAATATGCAAAATAATTTGGCTGAAGGTGGTTTTACCGGTATTACCCTTCTATTATATGCATTATGGAATTGGGATCCTTCCATAACAAATCTACTGCTTAATATCCCCTTATTTCTGATTGGATGGAAGCTATTAGGGAAGAATGTATTCATTTATACTATCATCGGAACGGTAGCGGTATCGATTTTCCTTTGGTTTTTCCAGCTTCCAAGGATTCAATTAGAAATTCCTCTAACAGAGGATCTAACTTTGGCTGCATTATTTGCTGGTACATTTATCGGTGTAGGCTTAGGAATCATCTTCCGTTATGGTGGGACTACAGGTGGCGTAGATATTATTGCTAGATTAGGCTTTAAATATTATGGATGGAGTATGGGAAAGACCATGTTCGTTTTTGACTTTTGTGTCATTACCCTGTCCCTTTTGACCTACTTATCCTATAGGGAAGCAATGTATACATTAGTTGCCGTTTTTGTTGGGACCAGAGTTATTGACTTTCTTCAAGAAGGGGCATATGCCGCAAGGGGAGCAATGATTATTTCTGACTCAAATACTGAGATTGCCAATAAAATAATGCTTGAAATGGATCGTGGTGTCACGGTATTAAAAGGTCATGGTTCTTTCACAAAACAAGATCGAGAAGTACTATATTGTGTTGTAGCGAAAACAGAAATTGTTCGCTTAAAAAGTATCATCACAAGCATTGATCCACATGCTTTTGTATCCGTAAGTGTCGTGCATGATGTAATGGGAGAAGGCTTTACTTTGGATGAGTATAAACAACCACTCGAAAAATAACCAAAAAAAAATGTATTCTTTTCGCATTTCTTTTTTCAAAGGTAAATGCAAAAAGGAATACATTTTTTTATAAATTTCATACATACCTCCATTTAACGAAAAAGGTTGCTTATTTTAAAGCAGAATGAATTTCCGTAACACGTTTATCACTCGGCAATAAATAAGTTAATATTCCTAGCAGCGGCAGCAAACTACAGATAATCATAATGGCTTGTAAACTAAACGTATCTCCTATCACTCCGAAAATCACTCCACCTAGAGCCCCCATTCCAAATGCTAAACCTACAATTAACCCTGATACTAGGCCAATCATGCCGGGAAGCAGCTCTTGTGCATAAACAACAGTCACACTAAAGCTAGACTGTAATATAAATCCGATAATAAACAATAAAGGTCCAATCAGCCAAAAAGGCATATGTGGCAAAAGCAGTGCAAATGGAGCAGAACCAACTAATGAAAATAGAAGAATGGTTCTTTTACCAAAACGATCTGCTAGCGGTCCACCTAAAAAAGTTCCAATTACACCAGCAAGTAAAAATATAAAAACAAAAATTTGCGCATTTTCAATACTTAGTCCAAACTTTTCGATTAAATAAAAATGGAGAAAATTACTGATTCCAGCTCCATACCACGACCGAGCAAATACAAGAAAAATTAGTAAGCATATAGCAACAATAATTTCTTTATTTACAATAAATTCGCGTTTGGCCTGCTGTTTTTTTTGTGGGTTTCTACTATATAATTCTTTTTTATACCAATTTGACACTTGGAATAACACGATCATGCCTAAAGTTGCTAAAAGTGTAAACCAAATAGTCCCGAATTGGCCTGTACGAACAAAGATAACAGCTGTAAATACTGGTGCTAAAGACTGACCAGCATTTCCACCTACTTGATAAATGGATTGTGCAAGGCCTCTTTTGGGACCAGCCGCCATATAGGAAACTCGTGAACCTTCTGGATGAAAAATGGCGGAACCAAACCCGATAAATAATACCGATAATAAGACAAGATAAAAATTAGGAGCAAGGGAAAGCCCGAGCATCCCGATTAAGCTTGAAAACATCGCAATTGGCAATAGATATGGTGCAGGCTTTTTATCTGCAAGCACGCCAAATACTGGCTGCAAAATGGATGAAGTGATATTCAATGTAAAGGCAATCCAGCCAATTTGCGTATAATTTAACGCCATTGATTGTTGGATAACCGGAAATAAAGCAGGCACAACAGATTGCATACAATCATTTAAAAAATGCCCTAAACTTATCGCAAATAAAATCCGATAAACCGTCAACTCTTGTTGCTTTTTCCCTTGTACGTATTCAGCAGTTTGCAAATAAACCCTTCTTTCTTTAATTATTCGTTAATTCCCATTTATCCCCTTTCTCTCTCATGGGGAATATGAAGATAAAAGGGAGATCAACTGTCCGTATAGGTCCGAATGGTTTTATTAACCATCCATTTGGATAAAAGAATCCCTCCAAATGAAAGGAGGTATCACTTTAAATAAATCGCATTGTTTATTATACACCTTCGTTTGTTTCGATTCTATAATTTTTCGAAAAATCAAAATTCAAATTAATCAAATAAAAAAACGATGTAAAAAGATACTTCCTTTTCACATCGTTCTATTAATTTTATTCGTCTCTTGACATACCTGTATAGATTAAAACTAAACGAATCAATTCGAGCACCGCTACTGCTGCTGCAGCCACATAAGTAAGTGCTGCTGCATCTAATACTTTCTTCGTTTCTCTCTCTTCTTCGTTTCGAATGATCCCTAATGAAACTACCTGATCCATTGCACGGTTAGATGCATTAAATTCTACTGGAAGTGTCACAAATTGGAACAATACACCGGCAGCCATTAAAATAATTCCTAACAATAACATTCCTTCAATTCTTGCAAAAATACCAATCATGATAAATATCCAAGATGCATTACTTCCAAAACTCGCAACTGGTACTAAAGCGGAACGAAAACGTAAGAATGAGTATTCTTGCTGATCTTGGATTGCATGACCGACTTCATGTGCGGCAATAGCAGCTGCAGCTACTGAGTGCCCGTGATAGTTATCAGTGGACAATCGCACAACTTTGGAGCGAGGATCATAATGATCTGACAAAACACCTCTTGTTTCTTCAACAGATACATCATATAACCCATTAGAATCCAATATTCTTCTTGCTACCTCTCTACCGGACATTTGTGAGGAAGAAGCTACTTTTGAATATTTTTTATATGCGCTTTTCACCTTCATTTGTGCCCAAATAGGTATGAGAATAATTAGTATAAAATATACAAAAAACATGTTTTTCCCCCTATTTCATCATGTAGTATATTTTTATTGTAAGCAAGAAAAACTTCAAAGTCAAATTTTATCTCTCTTTTGTTTTGCTTGTCTTTTTTCTGCTTTATCTCCAAGATATTTTCGCCATCCTACATATGATAAAGTAAGAATAATGATACTTCCTGTAGAAATAATCACCCACCATAATGAAGGATCCGCCTCATCTTCATACAGCTGATTAAAAACATCCTGTAGCTCCGCTTCTAATTGACCAACTTCTTCTTGGGTCCCTTTTTGATTAAATACTTGTAAACGGTAGGTATTTAGAAACTCGACAAGAGAATTCAGTTCTTGAAATTGAGTGGTTGAAACATCTAGCTTAAGACTAGGATTAATAATTTGATAGAGCGATAAGAACGCATCTAATCTCTCATTAAATCTCTCTTTATCTTCAGAAATGATTGCATCTTTCATATCTCGATATGTTGTCATAACAGGATCTTCCATTTGTGTCCATAAGGGCTGCTCACCTGATGAAACAGCATCTACCGCCAATCGAAATTTCGTTACAGTATTAATCCGTTGATCACTATCTATCGATGGATTGGTTATAGCTTCTATCGCTTCATCATGCGCTCCAGTTAATATTCGCTGTTCATCGAGTGTAAATAGACTGCCATTTACCGTTACCGTACTAAATTGATTCGAAAAATAATCAAGAATTTTTTTAGCATCCTCATATCGTTCTGATCGTACAAGCTGTAATACTTCATCTGAAAGTGTATCTAGTTCATCTAATTCTTTAGCAGGCGTTTTTTGGTCTGCATATACAGAAAAAGAGATAGGCAAAAGTAAAATCAATATCATCAACAACATAACCAATTTAGCCTTCATTCTTGTCCCTCCTCTATCTACTATTAAAAATGTATGATGAGTTGGACAAGGTTAGACTAAAAAAATAATTCTATTGAATTTTCCATTGTAATTGCTGCCTTTTTTTATATGCATATACACCTATTAATAGACTTAGAATACTAAGCCAAAAAGTAAAGTAGCCGATATTTGCCATATATTGATCCAAGACACTATATTTAGGCATCATCTTAAACACATAGTCAATAACATCATTATGTAAAGTCCAAATTGCTACAAGTAGAATATGGATCCATTTAAAACGATAAAAAGGAATATATAACAATCCTTGAATTGCCATTGCCCCATGTGAAAAAATGAGCATCCATGAGTCTATCCCAATTGCTCCTGTTTCAACATAGACAAGAATGTTCATTACTACTGCCCATATTCCGTATTTAAATAAAGTTATTAAAGCTAGTGCTTCTATAAGCGGCCAATTCTTTTTCCATAAGAAAGCTATTAATACAAACACAAAAAAGAGACTTGCTGTCGGACTATCAGGTACGAAGAGCAGAAATTTTGTCGGTGTCTCTGCTAATTGAAACCTGTACCAATAATAGCCATAAGCCGTTCCTACTATGTTAATAATGAGTAACAGCCCTAAAAATGAACGATTGCTTAGTATCATATAAATACTTCTCACACATTTTCCCCTTTTCCATAACTGATCCTCCTATTTTATCACAGTTTAGAGGGCATAGGAAAATCTCAAGAAATTAGAACTTTAGTAAAAAAACAAATCCCGTAAAGTTCGCTTTACGGGAAGACAAGTAACCTTATTTATTTTGAAAGAATTTTAATTGATTCGTTAAGGTATTAAACATATCTTTATCTCCAGTATCTAATGCTTCATCGATTAATTGGAGAAGTTTTTCTTTTTGAAATTTTTCTATGCTACTTACCAAAAATTGTTCAGCAATCATTTTATCTTTTTCGGTTATTTGTAGCTTTTTCGGCATAAATGGATTTTCTACTAGTACAGCTGCGTATTGATGAACTTGATTTGATGCGTAAAAATTCAGCTGAATGTAAATATCTTCATCTCTATTTAGGCGAATATCATGAAAAGACTTTTCTGCATCTGTAGTCATTACATTTTCTTTATAAAACCTAAAAGGTACTTCATCTACACAATGCGTGGACATAATCAGCCCTCTTGGACATTTTTCTGCATTTTCAACAAAATGGACTTTTTCCATCAATTGATCATGACTCATTAAATAATTTAAAATCCAAACACATTCCCGTCTCTTCAATTGATAATGATTTAAAAACCAACGAATGAAGTCTTTTTTTTCATTGACAGATACAGGGGTTTTCATTTGTAATTCCCTCCTCTGCTTGCAACAAATTTTATTATCCAACCTGCTTTACCTGCATCGCTCCTAAGGAAATGACAACTAGAGTGGACCAACAAGCTTTTTGTTTGCCCTTTTCCCATAAATTTAATTTCGCTAAAAGAAAATCCTTTACGAAAGTCACCATGTGAAAAATACTTTTACCCTTTTTCAATTACTTAATTATTCGTTTTCTGTGAGGCGTTGCAAGATTTCAATATACTCTTCATTACTTGGGTCTGTTTGTAATAGCATATTAAAAATTTCGGCAGCATCCCTTCTTTTTCCTTCTTCTAAAAGAAAATATCCATAATCATATAGAAAATCTGGAAGTTCTTTAAAGAAAGTATATGCTAATTGATATTTGTTTAATGCCTCTGAATATTTTTCTATGCCATGAAATGCTTTGGCTGCATCCCAATGCAATTGCGGCTCTTCCATTTCTTGTTTATCCATCAGCTCAATTAACTCGATGACATCCTCAAATCGATCTTGAGTTAAGAATAATTTATTTAATAAAAGCACTGCATCTATAAACTCAGGATCTATTGCAAGTGCTTCTCTAAAATGTTCCTCGGCTTTTTGTTCATCACCACGTTTTAAAGCTAATTTGCCACCATATAAATATAAATCTTTATTAAACTCATCTTGCTTTATTCCTTCTAAAACTGTTTTGTATGCATCGTCAAGCATTTCTTCATGCTCATATGCTCTGGCCAAATACAAATAGAGGGAATGGTAGGATGAATCCAAAGCTTTTACCTCTTCAAAACGATTTATCGCAACCGTATATAGGCTCGCCTGCGAGGCAGTCAAAGCAAGATTAAATAACGTATTTATCTCTATTTTTTCTTCGAGTGCTTTTTCATAATAGCCAATTGCATCCTCAAAGGCTCCCCCCGCACTTAAGTTATCCGCAATCCTTCCGTTGATATTAACTCCAGCAATATTTTCCTGCATTGGTAATACCTTTTGATAGGATTTTATCGCATCAGCAATTTTTCCTTGTTCCGAATATAATTCACCTAAGGCAAAGTCAATAATCACTTCATCTGGTAGGATTTTTTTTGCTTCCTTTAATTTCTGTTCACTAACCTCATACAACCCATCCATTTGATATAAGTCTGCAAGCAATAGTAAAGCTTGAGGAAAAGAGGGATCCTTCGGGTTAATTTTCTCTAAATAAGAAATCGCTATTTCCTCATTTCCCAATTCCATTTCCACTTCTGCAACTAGAACAAGTAATTCTCCTTCATCCGGATACCCTTCTAGTAGTACTAAAAATAGATTTTTGGCTTCTTCCAAAAAACCTAGCTGAAATAGTTCTTCGCCTAGCACAAATCTTTCTTCATTATTGCCCATTTTTAAAACATCTTGATAATATTTTAACGCTTTCTCTTGTTGTCCATCTTCTAATAAAGATATAATTTCATTAACTCTTTCCATATGATAATCCTCTCTAATCTCCTTCTATATTGTTAGGAAGGAAGGTACTTTTACTTCAAGTAATTCACCATAGCCTGGACGATAATACACCTTTGCCCCTGCTCGAATACATTTTCCTTTGTGTATAGTCATTTGTATTCTATCATAATGATAAAGAAACAAATCGTTTTCTTCAATATTTATGATTGATTCATCGTAAGCAACTAAATTATACGTTACTTCGCCACCTTGGTACACATTTCCTTTAAATGGATAAATCCCTATTTTGGCTAAATCAGAATAGTCGACTGGCATTCCTTCTTTTATTTCATGAGGAATAGATGGTATTTTAACATCTCTCATTAAACTTGACCATATATTTTGTGCCATTTTCTTTTCTTGTTCATCTTTTGCTAAAAATATCGGTACGAGTGGTGCATTATATGGAAATAAAGCCTCTTTTATCCATCCCCATGGAATTTGATATAAGGCTTTAATATCTTCAATCTCAATAAATAAAACTGGTACTTTTTCTCTTTTACACATTCGTACAAAACTAGGCGATAATAATGATAAAGGAATCTTTACGGCTGCAACATAATCTATTGCACAATTTAGTAATTGACTGTTTATTTTTTTAAATTGCAAAGCCAATTCTCTTTCTCTCTTTACTTCTATATAAAAGAGAAAGGTTGTACATCCCTTTTTGATCAAGTTCTCTTCTATATACTTTTTTTGTTGTGTACTAGAGTTCATTTGCTTCACTTGGTTATCAAGCATAACTGTAGTGGGTGTCATTATATATGGAGAGCCATCCATTCGCATATATTGATAAGAGTGGAATTTATCTTTAAGTAATTCAATTCGATTATCCTCAATTAGGATAGATGTCTTCTTCAATCTTTGCCTTTTTAATAAATGTATATTTTCGATGATATATCGCATCCTAAATCACCACCTATTCTTTTAAGACAGGCTATGATTAAACAATAGCAAATATTCCATTTATCCACATTTTTAATAATTTTCTGTTCCAAAAAAAATCGTCGACAAACTTAGCGTGTTCATCGACGACCAATTATTAGTTAGACAATATATGAAGATGTTCGAAGAAAGCTGGATACGACACCGCAATAGCATTCACGTTTTCGAGAATCATTTCTCCTTCACAAATCTGTGAAGCAATTGCAAGCATCATTCCGATGCGATGATCTCCATGAGAATTTACTTTTGCTCCAGTCAGCTTCGTCCCACCTGTGATAATCATTCCATCATCAGTTGCTTGAATATCCGCACCTAATTTCTTTAGCTCCATTACTACAGTATCAATTCTATTAGTTTCCTTAACCTTCAATTCATGGGCATCTTTTATAACCGTAACTCCCTCTGCCTGTGTTGCTAACAATGCAATGATTGGGATTTCATCAATTAATTTCGGGATAATCTCCCCTTCGATAACTGTTCCCTTAAGCTTACTTGACATCACATTTATTGTTCCAGTCGGTTCAAAAGCATCAGCAGCATCTATTTGAATATCGATGCTTGCTCCCATGCTTTGCAAAACGTCTATTATTCCTGTTCTTGTAGGATTAAGTCCCACATTTTTTAAAGTAATGCTACTGTTAGAGACAATACAACCAGCTACAAGGAAAAATGCTGCAGATGATATATCTCCTGGAACATGAATTTCTGTACCAAGAAGTTTCTGGCCACCTTCTACTTGAATTTCATTTTCGTGTCTACTAATTTTCCCGCCAAATCGTTGAATCATTCTCTCGGTGTGATCCCTAGTAGGTACTGGCTCAATCACCGTTGTGATTCCATCTGCATTAAGGCCGGCAAATAATATTGCAGATTTTACTTGTGCACTTGCTACAGGCAATCGATAGGTAATACTTTGTAGATTTCCACCACGTACGGATAAAGGAGTATACTTTCCTTCTTCTCTGCCGTCAATTTTCGCACCCATTTCCCTTAAAGGAGTAACCACTCTTGTCATTGGTCGTTTGCCTATTGAAGAATCGCCAATTAACGTACTGTGAAAATGTAATCCTGCTAATATTCCCGTTAATAAGCGAATCGTTGTACCCGAATTCCCAACATCCAAAATATCTTTTGGTTCTTGTAATTCACTCATTCCTTTTCCATAGATAACGACCTTTTGGGTATCTTGTTCTATTAATACCCCTAATTTTCGAAAACAAGAGATTGTACTTAAACAATCCTCTCCTAATAGAAAATTTGTTACTGTTGTCATTCCATTTGCAATGGATCCAAACATGATCGAACGATGAGAAATCGATTTATCACCCGGAACTTCAATTTCACCTTTTAACCCATTCCTATTACTTCTTAATGTTAATAACTCCAATACATTCACCTTCGTTCTATCCAATCGTAGTATCATAATTAGAATAAGAAGCGATGCATTTCTGTGCTCTTATTCTATCTGCCTCTGTTTGAAAGCTGATTGCTAGTATTCCAAAAATCTCTTCCCGCGTTTCCATTATTCGAATATTTGTTATACTTATATTTTCTTTTGCTAAATAGCCAGTAATTTCGGAAATTACCCCTGGATAGTCAGGCACATCCACAAATAAATCATAAAAAGCTGGTATGGCACCTTTTTGGTCTTGAGGCAAACCGTCCCTTACTTTTTTTGCTCGTGAAAAATAGTCATATAACTCATCTGCTCGTTCATGTTTAATCAGTGAAAGCACTTTATCCATTTCTTGTTTCCAGTCATTCATTAACTGAATTAATACGTTTTTATTATGTATTAAGATGTCCCGCCACATGGAAGGACTGCTTGATGCAATCCTAGTAATATCTCGGAATCCACCTGCTGCTAACCTTGTAACAAGCTCGTGTCTTTCACTAATGTGATCTGCCTGGTGCACTAACGATGCTGCAACTATATGTGGCATATGGCTAATGGCACCTGCCAATAAATCATGCTCCTCTGGAGAAATAATTAGAAACTTTGCATTTGTTCCTTGGAGCCATTTAAGTAACTCTTGAACCACTTGTTCCTTAATACTTTCGTGAGGAGTTAGTAAATAAAAGGCATTTTCAAATAGAATAACTTTGGAAGCAGAGACACCACTTTTATGGGATCCAGCCATCGGATGGCCCCCAATAAAAGTAATACCTTTGTCCAATAACACTTGCGATTTATTTGTAACAACAGATTTTGTGCTTCCGACATCTGTAATTAGTACATGTTGTTCTAACGCTAATGTCGAAAGCAAATCGATGATTTTTTCTGTTTCTTTTACAGGTGTTGAAATAATAATGAGATCAGCAGTTTGTGCTCCTGCCTCAATCGTTGATGCTATTTCATCAATAACCCCTAGCATTTTGGCTAATTTTAAATTATCTCGGGAAATATCATATCCAAAAATAGTACTTTCTGGATGTTCTTTTTTTATACATAAAGCCAACGATCCACCTATAAGTCCTAAACCTATTATGAAGACGCGACCATTCATCCTATCACCGCCTTCTTTTCCCATCATTATTTCGCGACTTTCTGTTCAGCAAGAAACTCCGTCATGACTTGAATCAATCCTTCGTTCTCTTCTTTCGAACCAATTGTTATACGAACTGAGGTAGGGAAATTCAAAGGAACACCCGAACGAACTATATATCCTTTACTCATTAAATATTGGAACACTTCATTTCCATCGATTTTAAAATCAACTAAGAGAAAATTCGTTTGGGATGGAAAGTATGTTAAATTATTTTCTTCACAAAAACGGTATAATTGCTCTAATCCTTCTCTGTTTTTCCGTCTACAAGTTTCTACAAACTCCTGATCCTTTAATGCTTCTTCAGTCGCAATTTGCCCTAATGTATTAACGTTAAAAGGTTCTCTAATTGGATCTAAAGTGTTTAATAGAGTGGCATTTGCTACTCCATATCCAACACGGAAGCTTGCAAGACCATATATTTTTGAAAATGTTCGTAGCACAATAAGATTGCTGAATTTTCTTGTCAGAGAAATAGAATCATAATAATCATCCGCAACTACATATTCGAAATACGCTTCATCTAATACCACTAAGACATCTTCTGGTACCTTTTCTAAGAAAGAAACTAATTCATTTTCTGGAATATATGTACCAGTTGGATTATTAGGACTACATAACCACACTACACTAGTATTTTCATCTATTTCAGCAAGCATCGCAGGTAAATCATGCTCTGCTTTTTCTGTTAGGGGCACTTCTCTAACCTCTGCACCATCCACAATTGCATTATGCTTATATTGACCAAATGTATGACTAGCCATTACAGTATTTAATCCCGGTCTAAGTAGAGCTCTTGAAATCATTAATATAATTTCATCCGATCCATTACCAAGCACTAACTCTTCTGGTGTTACTTTTAGAAAATCAGCAAGCGCATAGCGTAAGTTTGTAGCATATCCATCTGGATATAAAGCATACGAGCCATCTACTTTTTTCAATGCCTCTAAAACTTTCGGAGAGCTTCCAAAAGGGTTTTCGTTGGAGGCAAGTTTTACAATTCGGTCTAAATTAAATTGTTTTTTTACTTCTTCAATCGTTCTACCTGGTTGATAAGCTTTTAAACTTAAAAGCTGCTGTTTCCACTTCATTTTCTTTCACCCCAAAAGTTACTTATTGTTTTGTTAAATCTGGTCTTAATTGAATTGCCTTTTCTAAATAAATATGTTGAATCTCATCCTGACAAAGTTCTGTATTCCAATGCATCATAATACGAATACACTTCTCTAATGAATTGGGAACTGCTATTTCCTTCATACACATTACCGGAACAAATATCCAGTCTTCTTGCATACGAATCACTTTTGCAGGAAAAGCTGCATTAATGTCATCCGTTACTGATAAAAATACAGAGGCAACATCGCTCGCTTTAATTTGATTGGAGTTTATCATTTCATTAAAAAGGCTTTCTGTAGCTGATAATATCTCTGCCTCTACATTATTTTCAACCGTAATAGCTCCCCTAACTCCTCTAATCATCTACTTCCCACCTTTAAATATAGCTAATTCTTCTCTAATTTCCGCTTCACCTATTTCTACTAAAACAGGTTTACCTATTTCTTTTAGTAAGACAAAACGGATTGTTCTATTAATCGATTTCTTATCTTGCTTCATTCGATTAATTAAATTGTTTATTTCTAAATCCACTGGAATATCACAGGTATAACCAAGTAATTGGAGCCACTTTATGTATTCCTCCATTGAAAAGGCTATATCATATTTCTTCTTGCTTAACCTTAATGCAAAAATCATTCCGATAACAACAGCTTCCCCATGCGTAAATTTACCATACCCCATCTCCGCTTCAATTGCATGCCCAAGCGTATGACCAAAATTCAAAAAAGCTCGTATATTTGATTCTCTTTCATCTTTCTCTACAATAGATCGTTTAACTAGAATTCCCTTTTCTAGTATTTCAGACCAATAAGCTATGTCTACTTTTGATAAGTTATTTATATTAGTAGTCAAATCTTGATAAAACTGTGAATCACTTATTAATGCATGCTTGATCACTTCACCAAACCCTGAACGTAGCTCCTGAATTGGCAGAGTAGACAAAAAAGTTGTATCATAAAAAACCGCTTCTGGCTGATTAAAAACACCAATCATATTTTTTCCAAGAGGATGATTTATCGCAACTTTTCCACCAACAGCACTATCATGAGCTAAAACAGTTGTAGGTATTTGAATAAAGGGAATACCTCTCATGAAGGATGCAGCTACATAGCCAGCTAAATCCCCAACTGCTCCACCACCTAATGCCAAAACTAGTGATTTTCTATCTAAATGTTGTTCTAGCATATAGGTGAGGCAAGCATAAAAAACATCGAATGATTTTGCCTTTTCCCCTGCAGGTACTGTATATGTTATAACAGGGAGAGTGGAAAGTTCTTTTTCTACTGTTGCTAAATGTAGCTTCTTTACGGATTCATCTGTAATAATCAATATTTTCGTTACGTCTTCAAATTTGCTTTGAATAAACGAATGTAGTTGTTTAATGACATGTTCCCCAATCCACACATCATATTGTTTCGACGAAGTTTGAATTGAAACAGTGGGCATTAGAATTCCCTCGCATGTTTGTTATGCTCTCTAATATTAGCAACAAGTCCTTCGAAACGATCAGAATAAAATTGATCAACGATAGCTGAAGCAAGCTCCCATGCAATAGCATGCTCTGCAACAACTGAAGCTGCTGGCACTGCACAACTATCACTGCGTTCAATACTTGCTGTAAACTCTTCTTTCGTATCAATATCAACACTCTTTAATGGTTTATAAAGTGTCGGAATCGGCTTCATAACCCCTCTAACAACAATTGGCATGCCATTTGTCATTCCACCTTCTAAACCACCTAAACGATTCGTTCTTCTAGAATATCCTGTTTCTTTATCCCAGATAATCTCATCATGGACTTCACTTCCTGGCTTTCTCGCCGCTTCAAAACCAATACCAATCTCGACACCCTTAAATGCATTAATACTCATTATGGCACTAGCAAGCTTCGCATCTAACTTTCTATCGTAATGAACATAGCTGCCGACGCCAATTGGCATACCTTCCACAACTACTTCTACTACGCCTCCAATAGAATCACCACTTGCTTTCGCATCATCAATCGCCTTCATCATTTCAGCGCCTGCTTGTTCATCTAAACAACGGACAGGGGAATTCTCTGTTATTTCCCTAAGCTTCTCGATTGATGCATAATTCGTAACATTGGATTTCACTCCGCCTATTTCCACAACATGGGAAGCAATTTTAATCCCCAATAAAGAGAGCAGCTTTTTCGCAACTGCACCAGCTGCCACCCGAACGGTCGTTTCACGTGCGGACGAACGCTCTAATACGTTTCTCATATCTCGATGACCATATTTAATAGCACCGTTTAAATCAGCATGGCCTGGTCTTGGACGGCTAATTTTCCGCTTAATTTCATTTGCTTCTGCTTCATCGATTGGCTGTTGACCCATAATTTTAGTCCAATGTTTCCAATCATTATTTTCTACAATTAAAGAAACAGGTGAACCTAACGTATAACCATGTCTAATTCCACCACCGATTTCCACGGTATCTGTTTCTATTTGCATTCTTCTTCCTCGACCATGGCCTTTTTGTCTTCTAGCTAATTCTTCATTTATATCTTCCGCTAATAAAGGCATTCCAGCAGGAAGACCCTCTATAATAGTAATTAGTTTGGGACCATGCGATTCCCCAGATGTTAAGTATCTCATATATAAATCCTTTCTCCCTTCAACGCTTTAAAGTAATTATGTTTCAATATAACATACCTATCCAGTTATGAATAGAGAAAAACCTAAAAATCTTTGCAAAATCATCTAAATCTCTTGTAAATTCAAAGGATGACCATACAGTAATTATTTAAACAATGGCAAAACAACGGGATATTCTTGTGGTTGTTTTGCCATTGCTTATATTTTACGATAGAAGAAAGTATCTGCTGTTTCTAAGCCATACTTTGCGGGGGTAAAAATTTGTTCTGTACTACCGACAAAGAAAATCCCACCAGGTCTTAAGGCTTGAGCGAATTTGTGATAAAGCAAATCTTTTGCATCCTCTGTAAAGTATATTAAAACATTTCGACAAACGATTAAATCGAATGGGCCACCAAATGAATCCGCCAATAAATTCTGTTTTTTAAATGTGACGTTTTTTTTCACTTCGTCCATTATTTTATACATCGAGCCTTGCTGTTCAAAATACTTATTCTTTTGCGCCACTGGCACTTCATTTAATGCTCTCTCTAAATACACACCATTTTTCGCACGTTCCAATGCATTAACATCAATATCTGTTGCAAGGATTTGAAAATCCTTTGCCTTCATTTCATTGGAAAGAAGCATTGATAATGTATATGGCTCTTCCCCTGTCGAGCAAGCAGCACTCCATACCTTCATCTGCGCTTTAGCTTTAAGGAGATCGGGCAATATATTTTTCTCTAAAACCTCCCACCGTTTATAATTACGATAAAATTCAGAAACATTAATTGTCATCCGATCTAATAACTCGTCCAATAAATTCTTATTCGTATGTATTGCTTTAAAATAATCTGCAAAAGAAGTAAAACCCCTTTTTTCATAAAGAGATGTCAACCTTCTTTTCATTTGTGCCTCTTTATATAAAGACAAATCTATTCCTGATAATCTATAGAAATTCTTAATAAAATCTTGAAAATCCTTCTCCATGTAATTTCCTCACAACCATCATAAAATCAACTTCTTTTTTAGTATATACGATTTTCCTCAAAAAGGGCCAAATTTTATTCCGATAATTCATATAATTAATCGAAATGTGGAGGCGCCTGTTTATCGTCGTACAAACTGGAGGGCTCTGACTGAGATAAAGGAAACACGGGGAACGCTACCTGATAATATCGTTTATCCACATATAAATAGCTGTCCTGATGAACAGGACAGCTATTATAACCAAAAGTTAGTAAACCCAATTATCTAATAATTTATGATACTCTACTAATTCTTCCTCATCGAAAAATAGGGATATTTCTCTTTGCGCACTTTCTTTTCCATCAGATCCATGAATTATATTTTTATGTTTTACTACTCCAAAATCGCCACGAATGGTACCTGGCAAAGCTTCTAGAGGGTCTGTTTTCCCCATCATTATTCTCGATTTTGCGATAACTTCCTCTCCTTGCCAAACCATTGCAAATACAGGACCAGAAGTGATAAAATCTACTAATTGTGTAAAAAACGGCTTACCTTTATGTTCTGCATAATGCTGTTCTGCTAAATCTTCCGAAATATGCATAAGCTTTGCTCCAACGAGTTGGAAACCTTTTTCTTCAAACCGGGCTATTATTTTCCCCATTAAATTTCTTTGTACACCATCTGGCTTTACCATTAGAAATGTTCTTTCCATAAGCTCACTCCTACCATATGTATTAGACTAGCAAAAATGGTTATTCATGAAAAGAACTTAACACAAAAATTCGAATTTTGCAAAAGAATCTTTAAACGCTTTCATATGTAATAGGTACTGTTACAATTGCTAAAATTTACGTTTACCCAAATATTTTGCTATATTAGCTAGTGCCGATTTGGCTTTTCCATTCGGCAAATCACGAATAGTTAAGAGGGCCTTATTTAAATACAGGTCACTTACTTGAAGAGAACGATCGATTGCATCTGTATTTTTAATGCTTGTAATAACCTCTGTTAATTCCTGTTTTGACATTGCTTCATGGACAGTGATTATTTTTTTGCGAACCTCTTCATTTTCCATTGCAAATAAAACAGGCAATGTAATATTTCCTTGAAGTAAATCCCCGCCTGCTGGCTTTCCTAATTCTTTTTCTGTCCCAACAAAATCTAGTACATCATCTATGATTTGATAAGACATACCAACATAGTACCCGAATTGATGCAACTTTTGCTGGAATTCTTCTTCAACATCCGAAACAATCGCACCTACTAAAGAACTTGCTGAAATTAATAAAGCCGTTTTTCTTTTTATTCTCCGAAAATAATCTCTAATATTTTGATCAAATCGATATTTGTCTTTTATTTGCTGAATTTCGCCGATACAGACTTCCACAATTGTATTAGCAAGTACTCTGTGGGCATCAGGCTTATTAATATCACTCATAATTTCCATTGACCGAGCAAAAATGTAATCCCCTGTATACATCGCTACTTTATTATCCCATTTTGCTTTAATAGTAGGCTGACCTCTTCTTAAATCAGAATCATCTATTACATCATCATGAACTAATGATGCCATATGAATTAATTCCAACGAAACTGCTGCTTTTTTTATTTTATGGATATCATAATTTCCAAATTGCCCTGCAAGCAATACAAATATCGGACGTATTCTTTTTCCACCTGCTTGTAGTAAATGCAAGGAAGACTCACGTAATATAATAGAGTTTGCCTGTACGGTTTCTTCTAATTCTCTCTCAATTTTTTCAATATCCGAATTCAAAAATGAGTACATCATTTTTAATTTCACCAACTACTCACCCAACTTGTATCCATATTTTAAAATAATTATGTATTTCCTTGACATTATTTCTAGTTCTTTTTTCTTATAGTAGCCTTTAATATACTTTCCATTTTTGCTAAAACAGCGGCGAACCTTGTTAAACATTTTCTCCACTTCTATTTAGACTACTCCAGCTATTCCCATATCTAAATAAAATTTTTAAACAGCTAAAAAGCTTTTCTCCCTTACAGGACTTTCATCACTATTGAGATTATTACTTATAACCAAAATGAACTGCAGCAACACCGCCAAAATAAGCTTTATATCCTACTCTCTTTAATCCTGCTTCTTCAAACATCATAGCTAGTTCTTTCATACCTGGGAAATCTCGCGCTGATTCCTGTAGCCATGAATATTCCTTATAGCTTTTAGCAAAAAGTTTACCAAAAATCGGCATAATATATCTAAAATACATATAGTAGCCTTGTCTAAAAATTGGCATTGTTGGTTGCGATGTTTCTAAACAAACAACCATCCCTCCAGGCTTTACTACTCTTCTCATTTCTTTTAAAACAGTTAAGTAGTCTGGAACATTACGCAAACCAAAGCCGATTGTTACAAAATCAAAATGATTGTCTGCAAAGGGTAACTCCATGGCGTTGCCGTGAATTAGCTGTATATTTTTATACTCAGCTGTTTTTTGCTTTCCTATGCTTAGCATATTTTCACTGAAATCAAGACCAATCACTTCCCCGTTAGGGCCAACTTGCTCTGCTAGGCTAATTGTCCAATCAGCTGTTCCGCAGCATACATCCAAACATGCTGAACCTTTAGGCACATTCATTCGCTTCATCGTGTCTTTTCGCCATAATTTATGCTGCTGAAAGCTAATTAACGAATTCATTCTATCATAATTCCCATAAATCTTTTCAAATACATTATGTACCTTTTCTTCTTTAGACTGCTGCTCTTGCATTATTATTTACCCTTCCTCTACGTACAATTGTTGTTTGCTTAGTTTATTCAAAAATCGATAGGCGGTTTCTCTAAATTCTTCTTGCAATGCTGGAAGACTATTTAACAACTCTTCTACACGTAAACTTGCCTCTTTTATATATTTATCCATCATTGCATCTTTATTATTTTTAGTTATTGAATTTAATTTATTTTTATTCTCATACTTAAAAAAAGCATCTACTACCATTGAACTATTCGTTTGATCAAACAACTCTTTTTCTTTGCAAATTCGATGAAGAAACAAAAATTCTTCCACAAAAGCTTTCCATCCATCCATTTGATAGTAGTCGACTAGCTTTTGGATTAATGCTCCTTCAATATCTTTTAGACTTTTTATTAATTGCTCTATTCCCTTTGCGCTATGATGGTAGAAGAATATTTTATTCTCATTAATCACTTTAATGCCTTCTGCTAAAAACTTAAGCATTTTAAAGTCTTCTATTTCAGCTAATATTTTATAGTATTGCCCACTGTATAAATCCCCTGCTAATACCGTTAATTGTCTACTTCGTTCATTTCCCTTATGCATCTTATCATTTGTAACGAGCTCATGGGTATCAAGGGCAATCTGAATAAGTGTAATTGTTGTTGCATAGGTAATAATATCCTGTTTTTTTACATTTGCCTGTAATAAGACTGTTATTGTTAGTAAAAGCTTATGTTCATCCAAAATTGGATTTGGTATATGTTTTTGTAAATAATGATTGGAGGTTTTTTCAACTACTTTGATTTTTACACTCTCTATTAATTCTTGTATAGCCATAATATCACCCTTGTTCCCCATTTATTCCTCTTTCGCTATTATCTATTCATGCCAATCTCTAAAAACTGTCGAAATATTATTCTTTATTATATGTAAAGTTGTTGCTATGACCCGCAGCCTAAATACACTTCGCTTTCCATTGGTCGAGTGCCGAGCCGCTACCATAGGAGTCTACGTGTATTCAGATTTATTAGTTATTGAATTTATTGGTTTTTTCTATTGGAAACACACCAATCTTTTAGAAAACAGCACTAAACAGAACTTTTCCATTTCAATCACATATTTTATTTATTATATCACAAGAGAAAGTAAAGGGGTACAATAGCTACTTTGGAAAGATTCTCTCTTATTCCTTTTTCTCCTTTCATTTCAATCATCATTATTTTATAAAAAAACTCATAAAAAAAAACCGCGATAATTTCGCGGTTTTAGTGAAATACTATTATATGTAATTATTTCACTGCGTCTTTAAGTGCTTTACCTGGTTTAAAAGCAGGAACTTTGCTTGCTGCGATTTCAATTTCTTCACCAGTTTGTGGGTTACGACCTTTACGAGCCGCACGTTCACGTACCTCGAAGTTACCAAAACCGATAAGTTGAACCTTATCACCATCTTTTAAAGCATTCAAGATTGTATCGAAAACAGCGTCAACTGCTTTAGTAGCGTCCTTTTTTGATAGTTCACTTGCTTCAGCAACTGCATTGATTAATTCTGTCTTGTTCATGCCTTTCACCTCCTCCCGAGTGTTTCAAATAAAAGCCTAAAATTAGTTTCATATCTTTATTTGTAAACAAATTAACGGAATTATATACGTCCTACCGAATTTTTTCTTAAATGACATACATTTGTTCACTCAAAGAAGTATTCAAGTATAAAGTAACTTAACCCTTACATAAAGAATAAGAAACCTTATATAACGCTAATTCCTTTAAAAGATTATCATAATCGTTTATGCATATCAAGAAATTTTATGTATTGATAGCGATATTTTCTTATTTTGAAATAAAAGCGTAACATTAAAACCATAAAATTTCCATTTACAACCAAAATTAAAACGTAAAAAGAACTATAACTCCATTGTTTCACTTAAGTAAATGGTGGGTATAAGAATAAATAAAATGCCTCTATTAGGCTTTTTTTATACCAAATTTCGCTTTCTTCTCGAAATAAAATAAAAAAAAAGAACCCTAAAATAGAGTTCTTACAAAATAATTGCTATTAGTCCACCAGAACCTTCATTGATAATTCTTTCTAATGTTTCTTTTAATTTATAGCGAGCATTTTCTGGCATAAGGGAGAGTTTAGCTTGAATGCCTTCTCGGACGATTGAACTTAAGCTTCTTCCAAAAATATCTGAATTCCAAATTGATAATGGATCATCCTCAAAATCCTGCATTAAATATCTGACTAATTCTTCACTTTGTTTTTCCGATCCAATAATTGGAGCAAATTCACTTTCAACATCTACTTTAATCATATGGATAGAAGGCGCTACAGCTTTTAGTCTAACGCCGAATCTAGATCCCTGACGGATGATTTCAGGTTCATCTAAGCTCATATCAACTAAGGATGGAGCAGCAATCCCATAACCTGTTTGCTTCACCATTTTTAATGCGTCTGAAATTTGATCATATTCCGTTTTTGCATGGGCAAAATCTTGCATTAATTCTAGTAAGTGGTCTTTTCCTCTAATTTCTACCCCGACAATTTCTTTTAAAATGTCATCATATAACTCATCTGGTGCAAATAGATCAATTTCGGCAATCCCTTGGCCCATTTCAATGCCAGCTAGACCAGCATTTTCAATAAATTCATATTCACTAAATTGAGAGACAACTCTATCTACATCTCTTAATCTCTTAATGTCTTTTACTGTTTCTTTTACTGCTTCTTGGTAATTATCTCTTAACCAATGATTTTCTCTTAATACCATTACCCAGCTCGGTAAATTCACATTTACTTCCAATACCGGGAACTCGAATAATGCTTCACGCATTACATTTAAAACATCTGCTTCACGCATACTTTCTACACTCATCGCAATTACTGGGATATCGTATTTTTCAGAAAGCTCATCCTTTAATGCTTCCGTATTGGGATGATATGGCTGTGCACTGTTTATAATCATAATAAACGGCTTCCCAACCTCTTTTAATTCCTCAATTACTCTATTTTCAGCTTCTAGATAGTTACTTCTTGGAATATCGCCAATAGTACCATCTGTTGTAATAACTACTCCAATTGTACTGTGCTCTTGAATTACCTTTCTAGTTCCTATTTCAGCAGCTTCATGGAATGGAATTGGTTCTTCATACCATGGTGTATTTATCATTCTAGGCCCATTTTCATCCTCATATCCTTGTGCTCCAGGCACTGTATAGCCAACACAATCAACAAGCCTAATATTTACTTCTAACCCTTCATCTACTTTAATAGAGGCCGCTTGATTTGGAACGAACTTCGGTTCTGTTGTCATAATCGTTTTTCCTGCTGCACTTTGAGGAAGCTCATCTTTTGTTCTTGTTCTTTCCCCTTCATTTTCCATATTCGGAATTACGACCAATTCCATGAATTTTTT
Source organism: Bacillus sp. 522_BSPC (assembly GCF_001076885.1). GTDB lineage: Bacteria > Bacillota > Bacilli > Bacillales > Cytobacillaceae > Niallia > Niallia hominis. Next base: position 28,465 of record NZ_JVDT01000149.1, on the reverse strand, counting down.
TATAAAAGTTGATTTTCCAGTACGTACTGCACCTACTACACCTAAGTAAATATCACCGCCCGTTCTTTCGGCAATATCTTTAAAAATATTTACCTTTTCCAAGTGATCCCCTCCTGAACTTTTCCTAGTACATGGGATAGAATTATCCTTTTAATACTATTAGACAATATATATTTATGATGTTGTCCTATCTCTTTATGACTTATTTTTTATTTTCCCCTCCTTTTTTTTGCTAGTTTTTATATTTACTTAGCAAGTTAGTTGTTTATGAACGTAAAAATGGTACCCATCCATACGTTTTTTATTTGATTCTGAAATTTACCTAATTCATAAAAAACACTCATAGATAAAATAAAAAACCTTCTCTTCAATATATACATGAAGAGAAGGGATATGACATTTTTGTTTGGAAAAAAGATAGAAAAGAGACAAGGAAGGGAAAATAATATTAATCAGCCAGTCTTTCTAGTTAACCAACATGTTTCAAGGTTTTCACACATCTCTATAATAAAGCATTTAAACTAAATCATCACTATGATTTAAGCGAACTTCCATTTGTGGATGCTTTCTTTCCTGACACCTAATGGGTAGTTGAGGCAATTTAACCTTCACGGATAGTTTTATCTTCCACTTTCTTCCTCAAATTATCCTAAGCTTTCTGTTGCTTCTTCCTGAAGTTTAAAAATGGGAAAAATAAAAAAATCAAAGTAAAAAGTAGGGGAAACTTTTCACTTTGATTATCCATCAACTATTTGACCCATACCCTGTTCATTCCACTAGGTTGCTTCAAAACATTTTATGTTATTACATCCATTTTCGAACCATTAAAACGCCTATATTTGCTTAAAAAGATTCCTTTTTCATCCTTTTATAAGAAAGGATGAAAAATACACATCTTTTTCTTATTCTATGTACTGAGAGGCAAGGATGTTTATTAAATCTTCCATTTCATTCGTTTTTCCTCTTGCCATTAAGCTCTCTACGGCAGCTTTTGCATCTTGATCATTAAATAAAATCTGGAATAAAGCATTCGTAATAGGCATCGTAACACCATATTTTTCTGACAGCTGATGTGCAGCTTTTGTAGTCCGAATTCCTTCCACAACCATACCCATTTGAGCAAGAACTTCATCTAACACTTGGCCTTTTCCAAGCATGTTACCAGCTCTCCAGTTTCTAGAATGGACACTTGTACATGTAACAATTAAATCTCCAATCCCAGTCAAACCTGCAAACGTAAGGGGATTTGCTCCCATTCTTGTTCCCAGCCTAGCCATTTCAGCAAGTCCTCTTGTTATTAAAGCTGCCTTGGCATTATCACCAAATCCTAAACCATCTGCAATACCTGCACAAACTGCAATGATATTTTTTAATGCTCCGCCAATTTCAACACCTATAAGATCTGGATTTGTATAAACCCTGAAATTATGATTAATAAATAAATCTTGAACAAGTTCTGCTTCGGTCATATTCTTGGATGATACTGTAACGGTCGTCGGATGTCGAAGACTCACTTCCTCTGCATGACTAGGACCTGATAATACAACAATGCTTTTTCGTTTACTTTCTGGTATCTCTTCCTCGATAATTTCAGAAATACGCATTAACGTTTCAGGCTCAATTCCTTTACTAACATGAATGATTGTTTTTGGTTCGTTTATATATGGAAGCAATTGCGGAATAACCTCTCGCATCGCTTTTGTTGGTATAGCTAAAATAATAAAATCAACATTGCGAACACTTTCTTCTAAAGATGTAGTTCCGACTACTTCTTTAGGTAAGGTTATACCTGGTAAATATTTATTATTTTGATGCAAATTATTGATCTCTGCAATATTTTTCTCATCTTTACCCCAAATACGAACAGTATGACCATTATCGCCAAGTACTAATGAAAGTGCTGTTCCCCAACTGCCAGCACCAATCATCGCTACAGTTTTTTGAATTTTCATCTTCTTTACACCTCTATTATTTTCTTTCTCTTGCAAAGATTTTAATCGGTGTTCCCTCAAAACCAAATGCATCTCTAATACGATTTTCTAAAAATCGCTCATAAGAAAAGTGAAGTAATTCTGGATCATTGACAAAAACGACAAAAGTTGGTGGTCCAACCGCAACCTGGGTAGTGTAGTATATTTTCAATCGTTTACCTTTATCGGTTGGAGTAGGATTCATCGCTACAGCATCCATTATAACATCGTTCAACACACTTGTTTCCACTCTACGAGTATGATTTTCGCTAGCAACTTTAATCATCGGTATTAATGTATGAATCCGTTTCTTCGTTTTTGCTGAAAGGAAAACAATTGGAGCATAATCAAGGAATAAGAAATGTTCCCTAATATTTTGTTCAAATGTTTTCATTGTTTTCTCATCTTTTTCTACTGCATCCCATTTATTCACGACAATAATCACTGCTCTTCCAGCTTCATGTGCATATCCAGCAATTTTTTTATCCTGTTCAATAATTCCTTCTTCTCCATCAATAACAACTAAAACAACATCCGATCTTTCAATTGCTCGCAATGCTCGTAATACACTATATTTCTCTGTAGATTCGTATACTTTTCCTTTTTTTCTCATTCCTGCTGTATCGATAATAACAAACTTTTCTCCGTTAACCGTTACCTCAGAATCAATTGCATCTCGAGTAGTACCAGCTACATTACTAACGATTACTCGATCTTCTCCTAACATTGCATTAACTAAGGATGATTTCCCTACATTTGGTCTCCCAATAAGAGAAAATTTAATAATATCATCACCGTAATCCTTTGTATCATGCTTAGGAAAATGCTTTGCAGCTTCATCCAATAAATCACCGAGACCTAAACCATGAGATCCTGAAATTGGAAATGGTTCGCCAAATCCTAATGCATAAAAATCATAGATTTGTTCTCTCATATCCGGATTATCTACTTTATTAACGGCAAGAACAACTGGCTTTTTAGCTTTATACAATATTTTTGCAACTTCTTCATCGGCAGAAGTAACCCCTTCACGACCATTTGTTATAAAGATAATAACATCTGCCTCTTCTATTGCTATCTCCGCTTGCATACGTATTTGATCTAAAAATGGTTCATCCCCAATATCGATTCCACCTGTATCAATAAGATTAAAATCATGGTTTAACCATTCTGCAGAGCTATAAATACGATCTCTCGTTACTCCTGGTATATCTTCCACAATTGAAATACGTTCTCCCACTATCCGATTAAAGATAGTCGATTTTCCTACATTCGGTCTTCCAACTATCGCAATAACTGGTTTAGCCATCGCTATCATTCCCTTCACACATAATCATTCTATCCATGCCACATGATTCCTTAAAAAAATAGTAACTAAGTAATCACAGTGTTAAAGAACATTCTTAAATTATTTATTACCTTTATAACATAAGTACATGAAAATATAGTACTTCCGCTTTTTAGTTTCGTGGATATTAGAATTCTTTATCATTCGAATTTGTTGTTTTTTAGGCTGAAATCACACTCTTATAAGCAAGATTAAAAACAAAATGAAAAACTTATTCCTAAGATTCTAAACATAATGAAACCAATAATCGATTGCTCAAGTAATACCCTTTAACAAAAAATAGTAAAAATAGGGGCTAACCCTAAAATAGAGAAGTAGACCCCTAACTAAAACAGTTTATCAAAGAGATGTTATCCAAGCAACAGAAAACTACATTTCTTTACAATAATCATCATTTTTATAACTTTTTCACAATGTATGCGCTAATTCGTATATATTGGTTTTTATAAAATATATAAGCTCCCTTACACCCTAATCTTTTATAAACTAAATCCTATTGAAAACTTCCTTCTTCATTGGAAAACTTTATCTAATTTGCATTTAATGCTTTACTATAATATAAACTTCCTCCCCAATTTTATGAGCAATCCCATCTAATATAGCTTCTAGATTAGTGGCAACATTCTCCATCTCAGTCGTATTTTCACAATAATACACACCGTTTCCTGGTGCGACTTTGCTTGGATTAGTTGTAATGGAGGCTAAAATGTATTTTTCTAAATTCATTCTATCTCTCCCTCTCTTTCTAAGCGTTTACTGGGCATCCGAATGGCATTTTCTAACGTTGGCACGGCTCCAATAATACTAATCGCCTTTTTTTCATTTTGTATTTGAGGTAGCACGAATACAGCCACCCTTCCATCCTCTAAATCCCGTTTAGCTAATGGTACTAATGCGGGTGTTCCAGAGTCTCGATAGACACCAAGAGCAGTAGTCACATCATATAGAATTGCCTGCCTCTGTCCTAAATTTGCAATGGTAGTTCTGGCATTAAAATTTTTAGGAGTCAAGATAAAGCCCATTCCATACTTTAAGACTTCCTTCTGCCGCTCTGGCAAACCAATATTCATAATATAAATGGTATCTACATATAGACCCGAATCATCAAACATTGGCTTTGCATATGAAATATCTACAATATCCTTTAATTGACCACCAGACATCAATTTTTTCGCTATGATTACAGAGATGATTGCTGCAAGAATACCTGTCCATATATTATAAATAATATAGCCAAAGGTGCTTAAAAGACCTGCAAACATTACCAAATAGTTCCTGCTTTCAAAAGCAATAGCAATTCCTTCAATATACGTTTTTCCTCTTGGAACCATTTCGAAACTATCCAACTCCGTAAGCGTATTTCGTTCCATATTTCTAACCTCTCGAAATTGAGAAGCTGCAACAGTTAAGAAAGTTACTGCTGTATAATCTTTGTTTAAGATTGCAGGAATGGCCACGGAACCCAGCCCTGCTGCTATGAAGCCTAGCGCGATATGAATAATTTTCCCATGCAAATAAGTAGGATATTGGCGATAATCTGTTCTTAGCATATACATTCTTAATATTGTCCCAACAATTACTCCAAGTAAAATTGGATAAGTAAAGTTACTCATATATTTTTTTGTCTCTCCTTTTCAAGCATAAATACATGCTGTTCCCATTTTACTAGTGTCATTCTTATATAAAATAGGGATAAGAATCCAACTACACCAGGCATTAAATAGTCAAAAAAGCTCAAAGAACCAATATAATATTCCATCTGATAATTTCTTAAAATGCTACTCAATAATATTTCTCCAGTGCTACTTCCAATTAGCAAAATAAGTATTTGACAGACTATATTTTTATGTAAAAGGATAACTAGGACAAACAATATACTTACTTTAAGCCAAGGTCCTGGAATAAATACCCAGATAGGATCAATGATTGCCATCAGTTCATATGTGGCATAAGCTAACATCGTAAAAAAGGACGCTATGATAATATAAATAGTCGTTTTCCATCGTAAACGACCAGTAGAATAAAACGAGATAATTAATATACTCAAAAGTAAAACAGAACTACTTATTTCATGCCACTCCCATTTAAAGGGGCTTAAAACAATTGCTATTAATACATAAATGGAATATTTAGTTCGCTTCGGATTATCTTTTTGTAAAAAAAACGTCGTAACAATCCAGATAAACCATGCACAAAATAAAAAGATTGATCCCTCCATTATACTCACTCTCCTAATTCCCATTATGTCTCGGCAGGATGTAATTTAAACGAAAAAGATACAAGTAAACAAAGGAAATATGTTGCTATGCAAAAGGAATTTTTTTCATCATGTAGTTTCGACTATTCTGTAGAATACTAAAAAGAAACTTCCATTAAGGAAGTGAACGGACCATGTCATGAATGGAATCAATTAATTATTTTGGGAGGTAAATTCTATGGCTAAGGATAGACAGGAAAAAAAATTAAAACAAAGTAACCGAGTAGAGTCTGACCGTGACCAAGCACTTCATTATAATGGTTCAACTCGATTACAAAGTCCTGAAGAAGGCAGATTATTAAACGATAATAAGTAGGCATTGCAAAAAGGGTGACCTAAAAAAATGGCCACCCTATTATATCTTCTTTCTATTTAACGAAACAAAGAAATTAGTTTTTCAACTTTTTCAATTGTTCTCCAATCATATCACCTAATTGGAAACCTTTTGATTCTTCAGGAAGCTCATACACTTCTTCCTCATCCACTTCTTTCTCTGTAAGTTCTTTAATACTTAGTGAAAGGCGTTGGTCTTCTTCGTTAACATCTAAAACTTTCACTTGAACTTCTTGACCTTCTTTTAGCACTTCATGTGGTGTTCCAATATGTTTATGGGCGATTTGTGAAATATGCACAAGTCCTTCTACCCCTGGGAACACTTCAACAAACGCGCCATATGAAACAATACGCTTAACTGTTCCATCTAGTACACTACCTTTTTCAGCACGATCTGCAATGTTCGCCCATGGTCCTGGCTGTGTTTCTTTAATAGATAAAGAGATACGGTCATTATTACGATCTACACTTAGTACCTTCACATTTACTTCCTGACCTTCTTGAACTACATCTGTTGGGCTAGAAATATGTTCATGGGACAATTGAGAAATATGAACTAATCCATCAATGCCTCCCAAGTCAACAAACGCACCAAAATCAGTAATTCTTTGTACAGTACCTGTTAGTGTTTGGCCAGCTTCAATCGAGTCAAGAAGATTTTGCTTTTGCTTACTTTTCTCTTCCTCTACTACAGCGCGATGGGATAGAATAAGGCGGCTTTTATCTTTTTCTAGTTCGACAATTTTAAAAGAAATTGTCTTACCTTTGTAATCAGAAAAGTCTTCTACATAATGAGCTTCTACTAAGGATGCAGGTACAAAGCCTCTTACACCAAGATCAACAACAAGTCCGCCTTTAACAACGTCTTTTACTTCTGCTTCGAAAACTTCACCTGAATTAAACTTCTCTTCAAGTTGATCCCACGCCTTTTTGGCATCGACTTTTCTTTTTGATAAAACAAGGGCATCCTCTTCCACTTTAATAACTTCTAATTCAAGCTTGTCTCCTTCTGACACAACATCACTTGCTTTTTCAATGTGCAAGCTTGATAATTCACTTATTGGAAGTATCCCATCAAGTTTACTATCACTGATTGCAACAATTACCTGTTTTTCTTCTACCTTCGTAATCTGACCATTTACTACGTCTCCAACAGAATAATTATTTACAACTACATCATTTAATTCCTCAGACATATGTACTCCTCCTTCGACTCTACCTGCATAAATATTTGTTTAAAAACATCCTGCAGCTTAAATAAATTTATCATGCATACGAATTTTAAGAATTCTTCTCTTTAAACTTCTTACAAACTTGTTTTTTTGTCAAGCAAGAAACACTAGACTAGTTTTTAAGATTAAGTGGATCTTCTATCTGTTAAAATTAATTGCTTATTTTTTCTCTTGTTAATTCCATGATTTTATCTACTACATTATAAATAGATAAAGAAGTTGTGTCGATTTCAATCGCATCATCCGCCTTCTTAAGGGGGGCAACTTCACGTTCTGAATCTAATTTATCCCTTGCAGCAATTTCCTGTTTTAATTGTTCTAAGTCAGATTCATATCCTTTTTCTATGTTCTCTTTATGTCTTCTAAAAGCTCTTTCATCAACAGACGCTAAAAGGAATACTTTCACCTCAGCAGTAGGAATCACATGGGTGCCGATATCTCTACCATCCATTACCACTCCACCATTTACTGCAAACATTTGCTGCCTTCTTACCATTTCTTCCCTTACAAGCTTATGCTTCGAAACGATAGAAACAGAGTTCGTTACTTCACTTGAACGAATTTCCTTTGTTACGTCTTTGCTATCTAAGAAAATTAATTGTCCTTGCTCACCTGGGAATAATTCAATCACAGTCTCATTTAACATATTTATTAAATTCTCTTCTTCTTCTAAATTCAATTTATGATTTATTGCCTTATAGGTTAATGCTCTATACATCGCACCTGTATCGATATAAATATATCCTAATTGTTCTGCGACAATCTTTGCAACCGTACTTTTCCCTGCAGCTGCGGGGCCATCAATTGCAATGCTAATTTTCTTTTCCATAAATCCTCCTGAACTACTGGCTCAAATATACCAATTATCTTATTAAAATTCTCCATAACCGTTGTTGGCTTCTAAAGAATATACAATCCTTCTTAAAAGCAGCATTTCATCATTAGGAGAGCTAGCCTTAATTTGGCTTAACTATCTTTTATTTTAACATATTTCTTTTCATTTTTTATCACTAATATCGGCTTATTTATGTAGCATTTTTGTATATAACAATTATAGGAAAAAAGACAAATTTCTTCATTCATGTTTTATTTTCTTCCAAAAGTCTCAAGAAAGGATATAAAATTGGAATCCATAACTCCTTCATATTGGGTAATGGTTCTTATTTCCGGGATAATATCCCACATATGAAATATTTGACCAACTAAAAAAAAGACGATTTGAAGCAGGATTATCTTTATTATAATTCTTTCTACCGTTTTCATTCGAAGCACTCCTTTTACTAGCCACTACTACAATCGTAGAGAAGAAAGTAAAACTTCCTAGCGATCATCAATACGAATTCATCCTATAAAGTTAGTATCGGAGTTTTAGTATTCCTTTATTCAGATTTCAAGCCCTTTCTTTTTTAAGGATAATTGGCGGTCAAAACTAAATCTTAACATCGACTGACGATCCACTGGCTCAATATCTAAAAATTCAATAGACATTTTATTGCTATTTTCATTGTAATCAATGATTTTTTTAATCTCCGCATCTAGATGCAAATAATTATACTCTCCGTTCTGTAAGGGTAAGACTAATGAAACTTTTATCTTACTATTTTCCTCTAAGTATATTTTTTTAGGAACAATAACCGCAGCTCCCCCTGCACTAAAATCTAAAGATACCGTTGTGAATGGCTGAAAGGAGTTCTCTACTTCCATTGGATGAATAGCCATATCAATACTTGTTTCAATCCGTACGAATTGTCTTCGCTGAATTTTAATCATTTGATCTATGCTAGGTAATGAAAGAATTAACACCGGTACATTATTATCTTTTTTTCTTCCGATTACTTCTGAATGAAATAAATAAGCGATTCCTTCATTTGTAACAAAATTCACTCTTAATTGAGCACCATTCATTAGAAAAATCAGCTTATTTGTTTCAAGATGAATGGGATATTCAATATAAAGGGATTTTTCCTCCATTCCTAAAACACGGCTTTTATATTGATCAACTTTTTTTTCTCCATGAATCGGTTCAATAATTAATGTATCTCCAATTGAAATCACTTATCTCACACTTTCCTTTTTTTGGATTATATCTACCTTTATTATGTACTTTATTTTTATTTAATTGTAGCACTTCTATCCGTAAATAGTTCTTAGGACTCATAAATATACTCTATACACCGAACTATATACCTACTTTCATGTATCATTATTGCATGATTAAATTATATTTGGCAATACCACCTTATGGAGCGTCTTACTGGAGTTTAAGAATAAGAGAAAAAAACTGTCAACCTTCTCCTTTTTAGAGCCTGTTGACAGCTTTTTTATTTTTATTATACTACTTCTTCATAAACTGGTTCAGCATTCTTTAATTTTTCAACTTTTTCTTCTGTTCCATTATCGGCGTTAATATAAATCCGATAAGTATCTTCTCCTAATGTTCCAATAAATTCATAACATAACACTTCTTCATTAAGATCATTAAGGATTATTGCTAATCCATCATCCATAATATTAACCTGTTTGTTGATTTTCTTTAATGCATCTTGTTTAGATATCACCGGATCTTTTATTTCTCTTTCTGTATTTGCCATTAAATAATCCTCTGCTGCAAAGCCAATGATATTTCCATTATCTAATGCAACTTTCATTTTTATGCTATCTGGATATATTTTTACTCCATCGACTTCTGTTACAAAATTAAACACACCAATGTTTTCATACTGCATACTTTCAAATAAAGCTAAGTTTTTAAAGTTATGATCCTTTAAAAATTTCACAGCATTATTATTCGCTTCATTAAGGCTAATTTTATCTTTTTTTACATCTCGAGAAACAATCGACCATATTGGATATCCACCTTGTTTTGTTATATCCATATTGGCTTCTATATCTGTACCTTTTTCCTTTAATGTTACACTATAGAATCCATAATTTGAACCTTCTCCACTTTCAGTGACTTTCACATCTACAGGATTTTTAAATTCAGCAAATTCTTTTGCAATATTTTCTGCTTCTTTTTCAGAAATCTTCTTTCCTTTTAAATGTTTGAAGTTTTCGTCCTTTTTTTCCATATTAACATTTGTTACTCCAAAACTTGTTTCCTGATAACCTTCCACTTTATTTTCTACGGTTTTCAAACCATCAATAATGGTATTATCTAACTGCTTATCTGTGGCTAATGCCATTTCAACATCCATCCAGCGGAGATTATTTTCCAGAACTAGATGCTGAACATTTCGTAATTCATCTTGGATATCTGCTGCTTCTTTATACAATTCATCTAATTTCTTATATTCATCATCAGATAATGGTTCTGAATTTAAATCTCTTACAGCAGTACGGTAACTAAAGTCACCAATGTTTGCTAGGAATTCTTCTGTTTTATTAAATGGTAGCAATGTTAATGGCAACTGTCCCACATCTGAATGTGCTTCAGATGTAATTCTCCATACTTCTGCCAATGCAGGAGAAAGAGATTCTTGTGAATTCATTGCTAATGTTGTACCAATTTGGTCATGAAGTAAATCTACTTGATACGTTAAATCATGGAAAGCCCTTTGATAGTTATTCTCTGCATTTAATAATACTGCATTTTTCTCTTTGTGCTCTTGATAGCCCCAGTAGGCTACTCCTGCTATCCCAAGTGTTAATACTCCTATTAATATTCCTCTTAACATTCATCTCACCCCACTATTTACAAAATATGTGCTTACCTATTTGTTTAATTTGTGGTCGACCCCAAATCCATGCACTAGTTGCTGTATCCGGATTAAAATAATACAAAGCATGACCCGTTGGATCCCATCCATTTATCGCATCTAATACCGCTTCTTTTGCTCTTTCATTAGGAGTTAGCCATATTTGTCCGTCAGCAACCGCTGTAAACGCACGTGGTTCAAAAATGACACCAGAAACGGTATTAGGAAATGTAGCACTATTAACTCTGTTTAGAATTACTGCTGCAACAGCTACTTGGCCGACATATGGCTCACCTCTTGCTTCACCATATACTGCATTAGCCATTAATTGAATATCATTTTGTGAAAATCCACTTGGTACGTTTGCTGCAGTTGGTTCTTTCCCTGTAGTATTTTCGCCACCATTTGTATTAGTTGTATTTTGTGGTGCTGGAGTGTTATTATTCTCTGTTGCAGTACCTCCCTCACCAGCACTTGTCCCCGTACCATTCTGGTTTCCAGAAGTATTATTTTTCGGGGTTGCTTGGCCACCATTACTTGCTTTCTTCTGTGTATCACTTTGCTTCTTAGCTGTATTATTACTTGGCTTTTTCTCCGTTTTAGTATTAGGTTTTTTTGTTTGCTTTTGCGTTGTCTCTTTCTTAGCAGACGGAGTCTTTTGCTTTTCTAAATCAACTCCACCATAATGGGAGAACTTTTTTCCACGGTTAATTTGTTCTTTTACAAACTGTTCATTATATTTGGTTGCACGAAGTAGCTTATCTTTCGTCTTAGTGCCAGCTAAACCATCAATTGGCAATCCGAATTCATACTGAAAGTTTCTTAATGCCCAATATGTTTGCCAACCAAAAACACCATCAATCTTTCCATTATAATAGCCTACGTATTGCAGTCTAGCCTGTAATTCAATAACATCATCCCCTACAGCACCATGCTGTATAACTTGTTCAGAAAATGCATGCACTTTTTGATCATGAAAAGGGAATGCTAGTAGTTCTAACAAAACAAAAAGGATGACCGATATTTTTGTGAGTAAAAACTTTTTATTCATGCTTATTACCCCCATAACTAAATACTATTAACATTAACAGTATTTTTTGTAGCAAATGGTTTTTTATACAAAAAAAGTAGAGTGAAGTTATTCACTCTACTTTGTTGCCTTTTTATATTGCCACTCATCCCTATTCCATAGAGGTTTAAGAAACCATTTTTCGCATAATGGTAAATTTTCCCCTCTATTCCTTTATACATTCATGTTCCTGTCATTTTTTGTATAGGTTCATTACTTAACTCTCGAGCACTCTTTACCTTTCGAAGTCCTAGCCACCATAAATAGAGCATAAATGGGGTAATAAAAATCTGCCAAATTTTCTCCCAGGATAATATATAATCATAAACACCATGAAGGATAAAAGGAACAAGTAGAGAATATACCAACCATTTCCCTCTTGGCACAATGAATTTTCCTTTACCAAAATAATAGCCCATAATGACTCCAAATAGAGCATGACTGGAAACAGGGAGCAATGCTCTTCCAAGAGCATATTCTAGTCCGTTTGCCACTAGATAAAGAATATTTTCCATGGTCGCAAATCCTAATGAAACGGCAACTCCATACACGATTCCATCATAAGGTTCATCAAAATCAGCATGCTTAACTGCTGTATAAAAAAGAATAAACCATTTAAAAAATTCTTCTAATAGGCTGGTGGTAAACAGTGCACTCCAAATACCTTCTGGAATAACATTCTCTGTTTGTAACACATATTGTATAAACATGATTGGAAAAACAAGTAGTGCGCCTGAAATAAAAGACCGCAAGACCAGTGATATTGGTTCTGAACCATATTGATCTTTTAAATAAAAATAGCTTAATAATGCTAATCCAGGCGCTATTCCGGCTGAAAAAATCGCCAACATGTCAATTCCCCTTTTCCTCTGTTTAAGGAGTATTCGGACCTATCTATTTTTTTCTAGGATCGCTTTGGCAATTTGCTCACCGTGAAATCTTCCATTTTCGATAAAGATTTCATTTGCATCATTTCCTGCAGCAATTACCCCAGCAATAAATATTCCATTCCTATTCGTTTCCATCGTTTCTGGGTCAAATATAGGTCTCCCTGTTTCTTTCTCGATTTCTACACCCATTTTTTTTAAAAATTCATGATCAGGATGATATCCAGTCATCGCAAACACAAAATCATTTTTTATTTCATGAATTTGGTCATTCACTTCATAAAGAAGTGTCGTTTCTTTAATTTCTACGACATTTGCTTCAAATTCCATTTTGATAATCCCTTTTCTCACTAACGATTCAAATTCGGGCAAAATCCATGGCTTGATACTGGAAGAATATTCACTGCCTCTGTATAAAACTGTTACTCTTGCGCCAGCTTTCACCAATTCAATTGCTGCATCTACGCTTGAGTTTTTCCCGCCTATGACCGTTACATCATGATTGAAATAAGGGTGTGCCTCTTTAAAATAATGCATTACCTTTTCTAACTCTTCTCCTGGAACATTCATATAATTTGGATGATCATAATATCCAGTTGCAACGATAATATAGGGAGCAATATATGTTGCTTTTTCCGTTTTTACAATAAATGATTGCTCTTCTGTTTTATTAACTTCCAGAACTTCTTCGAATGCATTAATGCGAAGCTCTTTTCTTTTTGCTACTTCTCGATAATATACTAACGCCTGATTTCTATTAGGCTTATATTGTTCTGTTATAAAAGCTACTTCACCTATTTCCAGCTTCTCACTTGTACTGAAAAATGTCTGATGAGTAGGATAACCATGGATGGCATTTACAATATTTCCTTTTTCAATAATTAGTGGATTTATATTTATTTTCTTTAAAGCGATTGCTGCTGCCAGACCGCATGGACCAGCACCAATGATAATAGCCTCTTCTCTTTTCAAATCGTTCACTCCTAACATTTTACCATAAGGGTAAACTTCCTTAAGAAATCCTTTTCTATTAATGAATATGGAATCGCTATGTGGAAGAAATTCACCCTGAAAAGTGCCAAAATAAAAAATCTCCTACCTATAAGGATAGGAGATTTTTGTAAATTGAGCAATAGATTTAGCCAATTTTATATCCAACCGCGGAATCTAGATGCTTCCGCCATTTTTCTAACCCCCACCATATATGCTGCCAATCTCATATCTACACGACGCATTTCGGCAGTATCATAGATGTTTTTAAAGGATTTGCTCATTACTTTTTCTAATCTTTCTTCTACTTCTTCTTCTGTCCAGTAGTATCCTTGATTATTTTGAACCCATTCAAAATAAGACACAGTAACTCCTCCAGCTGAAGCTAATACATCAGGAACCAATAATATTCCTCTTTCCGTTAAAATATGGGTAGCTTCCAATGTCGTAGGTCCATTTGCCGCTTCCACCACAATACTAGCTTTTATATTATGAGCATTTTGTTCTGTAATCTGGTTTTCAATCGCTGCAGGAACTAAAATATCACAATCTAATTCCAGTAAATCTTTATTTGAAATTGTATTATTAAATAAATTAGTAACAGTCCCAAAACTATCTCTTCTATCTAATAAATAGTCAATATCCAAACCTTCTGGATCATGCAATGCTCCATATGCATCTGAAATACCAATTACTTTTGCACCAGCATCATGCATAAACTTAGCCAAAAAGCTGCCCGCATTTCCAAATCCTTGTACAACAACTCGTGCACCTTCAATAGATATGCCTCTTCTTTTTGCGGCCTCCCGAATACAAATGGTAACACCTTTAGCAGTAGCAGTCTCTCGTCCTTGTGATCCACCTAATACAAGTGGTTTCCCTGTAATAAATCCAGGTGAATTAAATTCATCAATTCGGCTATACTCGTCCATCATCCACGCCATAATCTGTGAATTAGTAAAAACATCTGGAGCAGGAATATCTTTCGTCGGACCAACAATTTGACTAATTGCACGTACATAACCTCTGCTTAATCGTTCCAATTCCCTAAAGGACATATCACGAGGATCACAGACAATTCCACCTTTCCCACCACCGTAAGGAAGGTCCACAATTCCACATTTTAAACTCATCCAAATGGAGAGTGCTTTCACTTCTGTTTCTGTAACATTCGGATGAAAACGAATACCACCCTTTGTAGGTCCAACTGCGTCATTATGCTGAGCGCGGTAGCCTGTGAAGATTTTTACAGTTCCATCATCCATTCTCACAGGAATTTTAACTGTCATCATTCGAATCGGCTCTTTTAATAATTCATACACTTCATCTGAGTAACCAAGCTTGTTTAAAGCTTTATGAATTATTGTTTGTGTTGATTTCAAAACATCGTGTTGCTCTTCTACATGATTCTTCTCGTTAGATTTGTTGGCTACCATTAATAAATCCTCCTAAAAAACTACCAGTTTATAAACTGTAGTTCTTCTTTATAAGAATAATTATTTAGCTTCTTTTATAGAATCGAAAACATAAATGATTTTATTATTTCTTGTTTATTTGCTAATTCAAAGCATAGTATACTCTTTTACCTGCAAGATGCAAGAAAATTCGTCAGAAAACTTGATACAGAATCAACTAACACATAAGCTATCTGATTTTGCCAGCTTCAGGCATATTCTCCATCAATAAATCCATTTTTTACTGTGGATAACTGTTTTTTATTTCATATTCTACTATCAGTATATTCAATTAAACGATTCTTTGTCCTACCCCACCCTCATTTAATTATCATTAATTCATTTGTCTATAAACTAATTTCTTTACTCGATAAAATTACTTGAGGCCAAACAAAAATGATGGGAAGGATATCCCCATTTCATTTTAACACTTTCAACAGGTTTTACCAATCATCAACTTGTAAATTTTTATGTAGAATATTTTCTAAAATCACAAAAAAAGATAGATGATTTTATTTGCTTTTAAAGCAACTTTATTCTAAAAAACATAAGAATAAAAAGGAAAATCATTCTATCTCATTTATATGTAAAGGAATTTTCGTATATGTTGGTTGCTATTAGCCACAGCCTGAATACACATATCTTCAAACGGGTGTCACCTGTCTAACCGCCCATCCTCGTATGATTCTACGTATACAGGCTGCTTTAGTATTTCTAACAAATTAGAAATACTGTACTAGCGTCTCAATAGCATTATCGCTTATTATCGTATTTCCATATTCTTCAATAATGTATATACTCTTTAAACTACTTTCCCCATACTCACTTAGAATAGCAATCATTTGTTCTTCTTTGTACGAAGAAATATCTGTAAAGCATAAATAATATATTTCATTTAGATTATATAATGAACCGCCAGTGAAATTATTTTGCACTAATTGTTTCCCTGCATCAATAACATCCTCTATATCTATGAATTCATATAATATATCCACTGTTTCTTCTACAGTTACTTGCATCTCTAAAAAACCTTCTGATAAGATTTCTTCTGTATCCAATTCATTTTCTGTTATGGTTAAGATCATTACCATACCTTGAGCTTTCATTGAAAATATTTCAACAGCTACTGATCCATGTATCTCCATATCAAATAAATCATTTGCTTCTTCAAGCATTTCATGAAAAAAATACTGCCACTTTATCGAGTCTTTCCATATATCTTCCTTGGTCAATCCACGTTCATACAGATCATCGGTGGTCAGATGGATTTTAATTCTATTACTATTTAATCTCTCCAAACGCATGACTACGCCTCCTGCTCCTTGAAAAAACTCTTAATGCAGTTTATGAAAAGAAGGAGTAATCGGTGAGTAATATTATTAAGTGAGATTATTTAAAATGAAAAAGCCAACTATTCAAACTGTTGGCTTAAAAAATTTCATTTCTTCCTCATTCTGTTTGTGTTGAATTCTAATAATATGTGTTTCTGGCTTTGCCCCTAATCTTAAAGGAATACTTGTTGTCCCGTATCCATTACTAACAAACAAAGTAGTCTTTCCGATTAGCTTTGTTCCACCTAATTCATATGGTCCAAAACCAAATATCCGAATTTGGCCACCATGAGTGTGACCACTTAATACTAAAGAAATTTGATTTTCTTCATCTAATTCTTCGATTATTTTTGGATTATGACTAATTAATATCTTAAAGCTATTGTTCTCTACCTGTTGAAGTGCCGTTTCTAAATCATCATACTCTAACGAATAATCTTCTACTCCAATTAAAGACCAGCCTTCTCCATTTGATGACATAAAAGATACTGCTTTATTATCCAACAAAACGATGTCTTCTTCATTCAACAAACTCTCTAATGCATCCCGATCTATTTCATAATCATTATTTCCCCAGACAAAATAAACGGGTCCAATTTGTTTCAGCTTGCGTAAATTCTCCCTTGTTTGCTCCAAGTTTACACCCTTTTCTAAAAGGTCTCCACCTATTATTACCAGTTCTGCTACATCAATCACCTCATTGATTATAGTATCGTCAATGGTTCTTCGGTGTATATCCGAAATGAAAAATAGCGTTATTTCATGGATCGATGAAGGAAAGTTAGGAAAGTAGAATAGCTCATATTTCACATTATTCTCATTCGCGATATTTTTCATATAGATAAGGAATGCAATACAAAAAATTACAAGCAAAATAAAGCCGCCCAATAAAAATACCATAAAAACCTCCCCGTATTACCCTTTATGCTGATTCCTTTATTTTAATACAATTTCAGCTTGTTTTACTAATTTTAAGAATACCTTTTCCTTTTATTTCGAGTAGCTAAATGGAAACAAAATATTCCTATTTTATAGATTTCACTTGTAAAAAAAGTAAGAAGGAAAAGTTGTGCTTCTATAAAAGAAAGCATGTAAATTAATTTCTAGACATAAGATGTAAAGTATACCCATTATAAAGGAGGGAAATTATTATGCCTTCATTTTACAGAGAATATCATCCTTTTATCAGTCAGTTTGATCCCTGTCCACCGATAAAAACAAAAGTGTACTCAACGCCGCCCAATTTATTTCTTGGTTTTCAGCCACCACACCTTCCTCAGTTTAGTCCAATGGAAGCATTAAAAGCAGGAACTCTATGGAAAGCTCTTTACGACCCTTACTACAGTCCATATGAGAAAAAAATAAGGGAGTGAAAAAATTATGAAGCAGCTTCCACCTGAATATTATCAATTATTGGAACAGCTCCAAGCCGTCGACTTTGTTCTAGTCGAACTAACCTTATACTTAGATACCCATCATCATGATCAAGATGCTATTAATCAATTTAACCATTATGTAAAAGAACGAGAAAAATTCAAAAAGTTATATGAAAGCAAATATGGACCTTTATTGCAATTTGGAAATAGCCCATCTGGTTCACCATGGGATTGGGATACACCCCCTTGGCCTTGGCAAGTGTAAACATACTTCAAATATTTAATTTTGCGATAAAGGAGAATAGAATATTATGTGGTTATATGAGAAAAAGTTACAATACCCCGTTAAAGTGAGTACCTGCAATCCAATGCTTGCAAAATTTTTAATTGAACAATATGGAGGTGCAGATGGTGAACTTGCAGCTGCATTAAGATACTTAAATCAGAGATATTCCATCCCTGATCGTGTTATTGGATTATTAACAGACATAGGAACAGAAGAATTTGCTCATTTAGAAATGATTGCTACGATGATATATAAATTAACGAAAGATGCTACTCCAGATCAACTGAAGGCTGCAGGTCTTGGTGATCACTATGTTAATCATGACCACGCCTTATTTTACCATGATGCTGCAGGCAATCCTTGGACAGCAACCTATATACAGGCAAAGGGAGATCCAATTGCTGATCTATATGAAGATATAGCTGCAGAGGAAAAGGCTAGGGCCACATACCAATGGATCATCAATATGAGTGATGACCCAGATTTAAATGATAGCCTCCGTTTTCTTAGACAAAGAGAAATCGTACATTCCCAGCGTTTTAGAGAGGCAGTAGAAATTATTAAAGATGATCGGCAGCAGAAAAAGATTTTTTAAGGTTATTTTCTGTTTATATTCAAAAAGATACCTCCCTCGTAGGTATCTTTTGTTCTTTATAGCCCTCTTCATATCTTACACCTTTTTACTTTGCTTGATGAAATAAATTTATGTCGTAGAAATCTTTTAATTTATTATACATTTCATGTCGTCTGTTCCACGTTTCACTATTCCCAAATAAATCTTTACTTTTATCAATAAACTCGCAACGCAAGTCATGGAACTCTTTTTCTGCTTTATCCCTCTTTTGTCTCAATACATTCATATATCCAAATACTCCGATTATAAACAGAAGAATATAAAGATTAATGCTTTCTTCCACATACACGGAAAACATAACAGCAAATGAATGGGAATAGGGTATAGCAATTTGCTTATAAAGCCAAAGAAAATAACAAAAGGTCGTAAAGATAGTACACCACATAATGAGTATGTGACGTCTTTTTAACAGATCAAATTTTTTCTTTTTCTCGATTATTTTTAGGATAACTTTTTTAGTTGTTCCATCTAACACATAGTCTTCAGGGAAGATTGGACTTTCCAAAGTCGCTCCCTCCTTTAAATAGCACAATTTTAAAGTATCTGTTCTTCACATAGACCTCATGTGTAAGCAACATAACTTATCAATCGCTTTATAAATATATATGTAGTTAGTGGACAAGTTAGAATTAATTAATTATTGTTCAAGTACAATTTTTAACGTTTGTCCTAACTGAACTTGGTCATTTGTCATATTATTAGCGGATTTTATTTTTTCGATTCCATCCCCATTAGGGAAATATTTTAAAGCGATTCGATATAAATTTTCTCCTTTTTCGACAGTATGATATACTATCTTCTCATTTGCATTTGCTTGCTCCATGACCTCTTCCGTTTCTTCATTTTTTGGCGGATTCTCACTTGTTTGTTCCGATTCAGTCGTTTCCTTTGTTGCTTTATCCTCTTCTTCTACCGTTTTTTCTTTTGAATTATCTGTAGGTACATCTTCCTCTTCTTCTGTTTCGGTTGTATTACTATCTATCACTAATTCTTCTTGTTCTCCTTCTTCCGTTTTGTCCTGATTTGATTTATTATTGGATGGATTTTCTTTTTGTATATTTACATTTTCAAATAAACTAGGAGTATTTTCTGTTGATAAAAGATTAGAAAAATCTTTTCCATTTAATAAACTATTTATTAATAATAAGACAACTGGCAAGAGCACAAATATAAATGCTAATAAACTAATTATTGGAACTTTAAATTTTTTCTTTTTATTTTTATGAACAGCGCTTCTTGAAGGCAATGAAGATTCTTCCGCTCGTTCCTCGGATTTTTCCTCTTCCTTTGTCACCTTTTTTAAACGTTGTTTCTGTAATTCAGCTTGAACCCTATATGGATCTTCTTTTTTCATTTACATCCCATCCTAACAATTCCCCAATAAGTGAGCTTTTCCTCCACCGAACATTCACTTTGATACGCAAATTTCCTTTTGATACAAATTAAACCGAATAATACAACCGAGCAGGAAATCAATAAGAAAATGCATAATCACTGTAACCCAAAGATTTTCTGTCACTTCATATAAGACTCCAATAACAATACTTACTAATACAACATTAGCAAATAAAAAAGGATTGAATAAATACCGATAATGCATAATAGCAAAAAGAAGACAACTTAGAACTAGCCCTAAATTAGACTGGATGACACCACGAAAAAGTAATTCTTCACTAAATGCTACTATTAATGCTATGAACGCAATATGAAAAGGATGTCTATCTTGAAAAATTCGTTTGTTCACACCACTATCATCATGATAATGAGTAGTAAACCGATTCATCAACCAAATATCAAATATTACAACCACAAGTGCCGCAATGATTCCAATTATAAAATCTGTCCATTCATACTTAAATAACTCGGTAATTGGAGGATTCCATCTAAATATAATCATATGTAGAAAGAAAGCTATAATTAATAGGATAACTTGGGTCATATATACATTTTTCAATAGATCACGATCTGTCAATTGGTTAATTAACTCCGTATATTTTGCTTTATTCATTTTCATACCCTACTTTTTTATATTTAAAATAAAAGCTAACTGCTCTTTCCAATCAACTTGTGGCATATCCTGTCTATTGTTCTTACTTTGAAAGAAATCAGATAACTCCAATCCACATCTGTCACAGCATTTTTCTTTTCTTTTGCTTTTGTACTTTTCTCCGAAATATTCCATAATATACTTTCTTCTACATGTTTCAGAATGTAACCAAGCTATCAGTTCTTGTATTTTCTGTTTTTTTACTTTCACTCTTTCTTCACGGAACTTACAATATAATTCTAGAGAATGCCACAATTCTTCCATTGATTTATTTTTTGGCTCAATATATGATTCCAAAACTCGCCACTGTATTTCAGAAAAAAGCATTTGTAACTGATAACTTTCATTTTTCATCCAATCATCAAATGTTCGGTATTTCCTTAAAAGTGCTTTCCATTTATTAATCTGAAGCTCATCTGGCAACTCCGATTCAATTAACTGATAAGCAATCCATTCATCGCCTGGTGTATAAAGAACCATCGACACACTCTGGTTCCCATCCCTTCCTGCTCTTCCAATTTCCTGAAGATAAGATTCTAATTGTGTAGGCATATGAAAGTGGATAATGAAGCGGATGTCTTCCTTATTAATCCCCATTCCAAATGCACTTGTAGCACAAATAACGTCTAGCTGACCAGCTTGAAATTGTTGTTGCACGAGGATTCGGTCTTCCTGGGACATTCCTCCATGATAGGCCATTATTCGTTTCGAAGCTCTTTCTTTTAAGAAAGCAACAGTCTGTTCAGCCAACTTTTTACTAGAGAAATAGACGATTCCCTGCCCATCAAGCGCTTGAATATTTGCAAGAAGCTTCTCCATTTTTTCTTGGGTATGTGCTAATTCTTCAATATTAATAGCAATATTAGGTCGATCAACAGAATAAATAATCTCCTCAACATTTTCTAGATTTAACGACCTCTTAATATCCTTGCGAATTTCTTCTGTAGCTGTCGCTGTCAAAGCTAATGTCAAAGGATTATTCAATTTTTGTCGAATTTTTCCTAATTTTTGATAATCTGGTCGAAAATCATATCCCCATTGTGAAATACAATGTGCTTCATCAATTACAAATAAGCAAATCTTCATTCGTTGAAAAATTTCAAGGATATGAGTCATAGAAATCATTTCTGGGGAAATAAAAATATACTTGTATTGGTTAATTCGTTTAAGTACCCGTTGCTTTTCTCCTGGTGTTAGAAAGGAATTTAAAGCAACTACTCTTTTTTCCCCTTTCATCTTCATTTGTTCTACTTGATCCTGCATTAAAGATAAAAGTGGAGATATTATGATGACGGTACCTTCGAGAAGCATTCCGGCAAACTGATAACATAACGACTTTCCTGTTCCAGTTGGCAGCATCGCCAGCGTATCTCTATGATTAAGAACCGACGCAATCGTTTCTTTCTGTCCTCCACGAAATTGGGTTAATTGAAAGTACTCTTTTAGTTTGTCTTCTAAT
Source organism: Bacillus sp. 522_BSPC (assembly GCF_001076885.1). Taxonomy (GTDB): domain Bacteria; phylum Bacillota; class Bacilli; order Bacillales; family Cytobacillaceae; genus Niallia; species Niallia hominis. The sequence goes on along the minus strand of NZ_JVDT01000149.1, from coordinate 6,094 downwards.
TTCATCATGAATCACCATACCTTGCCATCACCACACGTATCTCAAAATAAGAGACATCTGGTAATTGTTGCTTTATTACCTTTAATGATTTAGACGATGATTGCTCGATGCTATCTTTAATTCTCGTCATTTTTTCCTCGCTCACAAGACTATGAACTGGAAATGCAGGAACATTTAATAATACTTCAATAATATGGTCTTCAATTGTACTTTGTTTTAAATTTCTTAAATGAACAATTTCCTCTATATTATGGCCTTTTTGAATAAGATCATATGTTTTTGCTGTTGAAGCCGTTAACGTATAATTTTTTTTATTATCTTCAATCATATAACATAATAAGGAATAGTCCTCCTTATTAGAAAGGATTCTTTCTATCATAAAATGAAGAATAGCAAGAAAAGATAACTGATATAAGGAGGGATCCATTTTCATTTCTAATGCAGCTTGATCTGACGTAAGACCTATTTTTTTTAAACCTGTTAATCTGTTAATCAGGATTGCTGGATTTATTTCAATCTCCTCAAGACATTTTACTAAATCTTTATAAAGGTACTTATTAATGTTACTTCTATCTATAGCTATTGAATGGAGAGTCTCTTTCAGCCATAATTGGGTCACAGGATTTCTTTGTACTGGTATATATCGAATACTGTTTCCAGACAAATGGGAAGCAACTTGTATAAATAAAGACAATCTCTGCCAAAAAGGCTCTGTAATGGCATGAAATTTCCAACCATTTAAATAATTTGGAAGTGGATTATCCTTTAACAAATTCTCCAACTCTCCCTTTCTAGTATCATTAATAAAATAATGATTATCTAAAGACTGTACAAGCCATTTTTCCTTATATAATGTTTGAATAACTTCCTCTAATTGCTCTCTTGATAACATAGGAAAGGACTGATATAAGGAGGTTAACTGAAAGATATGAATATCTTGGATTGTTTGGGATGATTTTTTGCCATTTAATATATGAAGGATGGAGTATATGGTCCTTTCTCCATTCATTTTATATAAACAGTTAAGAATAATTATTTTCAAAAAGGACATACATTCATCTTCCTCTATATTCGACAAATTTTGTTGAAATTTGTTTGTAATATTTCTTTTATTTTAACATGAATTTAATTGTTAAGTGAACTTTGATCTCCCAACATCTAATATTTTTAGTGAAGAGAGCATTAATCTTTATAAAAACTGCTTGAATTTTTGACTATTTTAAGAAAAGTTATTCTTACTTTCTACTTTTTCTGTCTCTTTTTTATTGAAAAGTTAAAGATTCAGTCTTACAATAAGATAATAGTAAGGAGTATGCTAGTCATGTATATACTCCGTATGAATAACACTGGAGGTTTTTTTACTCATGGCAAAATATACGATTGTTGATAAAGACACATGTATTGCATGTGGAGCTTGCGGAGCTGCGGCGCCTGATATTTATGATTACGATGACGAAGGTATTGCATTCGTTATGTTAGATGATAATGAAGGAACAGTTGAAGTCCCTGAGGTATTACTTGATGATATGTTAGATGCTTTTGAAGGTTGTCCGACTGATTCTATCAAAGTTGCGGATGAATCTTTTGATGGAGATCCACTAAAATTCGAATAGTTTTCTTTATCATAAACAAAGCAGAAAGGAATTATGTATCCTTTCTGCTTTTTATTTATTAAGCCGTATAAAGTGTAAGAGATGATACTCCCTATAGGATTAGCGAAAAAAAGGTGACCTACTAGGCGAAAAGAGGGCACTGAAAAACTGCAATTTAACCATAATTGTTGGTGGCCGACTTTTAAATTTGGGTATTTCATTCGTTTTCAAATAAATCAACCCTTATTTAATTGGAAGAAACTATACTTTTCGTGCAGCCCCACGGAAAGCGCAGTGTATTCAAACTGCGAGTAATAGCAACAGACTGTTTTGAAACCTTCTTGATAAAACTTAAAACACGAATGGTTATACGTATATTACCGCATAACCATTCGTGTTTATCGCTAGCTGACATGCTTTTTTCCCTGTCCCTTAAGATTAAACATTTCGTGATGGAATTTGTTTATTAATCCATACACCCATTTTTGAAAATACTAACGTAAAGATTATTGAAATAATTATCCCTTTTAATAAATTGAATGGAATAATTGCGGAAATAATTGTTTGTCTTAATATAGTAGTATCATTCGGAATTTTCATTAACGCATTATAGAAAGGTAGCATGATAAAGTAATTAAATAGACTTAATAAAGCAGTCATGATTAAAATACTTAATGTTAAACCGATAGCCATCCCTTTTTTTGACTTAATTTTATTATAAATAAAATAGGTTGGCAGTATAAATGAGATTCCAGCGATAAAATTAGCAAAATGACCAACTGGAATTCCTGTTTCACTTCCTGTTATTAAATAATCCAATATATTTTTTATCAATTCAACTAATATTCCTGCTACAGGTCCTAAAATAAGTGCTGCAACTAAAGCTGGAATATCACTAAAGTCAACTTTTAAGTAGCTTGGAAATGGTGGAATTGGAAATTTAAGCATCATTAACACATAAGCTAAACTACTCATCATCCCAATCAAAACATACTTTCTTACATTCATTTTTTTCTTCATTTTCTTCTCTCCTTCTTTTTAGGATCCATCTACCTAAGAAGAAAGATTCAGCAATTTATTAAGAATACTGCAAATAAAAACCCTCAAGCTAAAGATATACTTGAGGGAGTAGTTTAAAGGTTGCATTCTTAATAAACGTTCTAAAAAGCTATTTTGAACGATTGCAGAACCTCCATCTTCTCCCATCCAGACTTTACTGTCGGTTTTGGAATTTCACCAAATCAACCTACCGAAGTAGGGTCACGGACTTTGAGTGCAAGACTCATCACCGTCGGTCGGGAATTTCACCCTGCCCCGAAGATAGACCAATATTAATTTGTTGTTTTACAATTGTTATTATACATGAAACAAACAATATTTGTGAAGAAGTTTGCTTAGAACTTCATTTATTGTTCACAATTTCACATATAAAAGACTTATTTTCACTCAAAAAGAGTTCACAAAATACTATTATTCTTTAACTTCGGGATAGTATCTTGTGAACGCTTTTTGCCGTTAGCCTTTTTTAATAAAAGGATTCGGTTGATTCCTCTCATGAAAGAAACTAACTCACTTTACCTATTCCTATACATTCTAAGTAAATTCCTCATTTTTATCTTCTATAAGATACTCACTGCTTTTTAGATATATACTTGCCTTCTTATATGGTATCGTTGTATATTCTGAGTCATCTTCTTTCTCCAATTCCAGCTCCATTTTCTGCATGCTTCTCTTTATATACTCTTCTTCCAACTTTTTTTCTTCCTCTAGAAGCAAATTTTTTTTAGGAGAGTGAATGGGTTCTGTTACTACATCCTCTACCTCTTCTTGCACAGCTATTTTTACAGTCTGACCTACTTGTACATTTCCTAATACTAAAATTGGATTTATTGCATTTTCTTTTGTAATGGTCCACTCTTTATTATGTATTTCAAAATGTAAATGTACACCAGAGGAATATCCTGTATTCCCCATTTCACCAATCAATTCCCCTTTTTTTACCAATTGTTTTTCCTTTACAAGCAGTTTATTTAGATGAGCATAGACCGTTTCTAAGTCATTTTCATGTTTAACAAAAATAACATTGCCATAGGATTGAGAATAATAGGATTTTGTTACGACCCCTTCATCTACCACATACACTTTGTCTCCAAGATCTCCTGCAATATCTATTCCTTTATGTGTCCCATTTCTTGTATTAAAGGTATCCGTTATTATTCCTTCACTTGGCCAAGTCCATGCTTTTGTGCGGTCAGCGAGGGAAAATGCTTTTGCTTGTGAATACTTGCCCCCTAAAAACAGTAAACTTATAAATAATAGCATAATAGCGGCTATAAGTATTCGCCTAATATAGTCTCCCATTAGTATCCTCCTTTTCCTTTCGTATCAAAAGACAGTCTTGTATGGAAAATTTGCATGAAGAGGTCCATTTAAAATTCACCTATTGCAATTGACATTTACATAGATTCCTCCTCTTCATATACAGATATACAGTAAAATCAATTTTTTTACTAAACATGCATTGTATCTGTTTGCACCTATTAAAATGTATTAGCAATTCTTTCTTTTAACTAACAGTCCCTACTGTTTCTACTCTTTCAACTTATGAGTACATGTTAATTGTTAGAACTATAGAATAGGCAGCTGTAAAATCTTCCACTCCTGTCACTTATAGTTCTTTAAAAAGGCAACAAAAATTATTTTATTCATTTATTCTTTTTTTATCCTATTTTGTTCCAAGCTTTGATAAAAGGATGAATATATTTTCTCAAAATAGCTTCCTTTATTAATTTCATGGGGAAGCACTATTTTATTAAATTAGAACATAAAAACATACTAAGATTAGTGGGTAAGGTCATCGACGGATGACTTTGCCCACTATTTTTCTTTTTAAGTTATAGTGAGAAGTGAAAGAAAGCTCGACCAGCCTCAGGGATCTCGAATCCGAATGATAAACGGAGCTTCTTCACTTTCATTTTTGAATCAGCTTTAAGTATGTTGGGGCCAAGGAGCTCGTGTATAGGAAATTGGAATCGAAATGAATAAGTGAAGATCTTTCAAAATGATAAAGAAGAGAGAGGAAAAACATTGGAATTAATTATTGCTTTAGATATTTCTATGGGGAAAAGTTACAAAGTCTTATATGACGGCCAAACATGTCTTTCAGAAGGGGAAATTCTTCACAATAAGTTTGGGTTTCAAGCATTATTAGAAGAGATTTATAGCCTTCCAGAAGAACCTAAAATTGTTTTTGAATCAACTGGTATCTATTCGAAGCCAGTGGAGACCTTTTGTCAGAAAAACAATTTAACCTATTTCTTGTTAAATCCTCTTGAAGCCAAAAAACAACTAGAACAGGGAACACTCAGAAGCTGGAAAACAGACAAACATGATGCCCATAAATTAGCACAAATTCATCCATTTGTGGATCGATCAGAAAAAGTACAACAACCTGAAATTTATACAGAACTTCGTGATCTTTCGCGCTTCTATCAAGAAATAGAAGGACAAATAAAACATACACGGATGTACTTGCACCATGCACTTCAAGTAAGCTTTCCGGAGCTTGAACGATTCTTTTCCAGTAGAGTAACGCCTTATGCTTTAACACTAATAGAGTTATTCCCACACCCTGAATTAGTATTACAGACAAGTAGAACCAAGATCAAAAATTTATTGATGAAAACTACGCATAAGAAGATATCAGAAAATCGAGCTATGGAGAAGGCGAAGTTACTCATTGAATACGCGCAAGAATCTTATCCAGCTGTTTCACCAGATAGTGTTCCAACTCAAAAAGTTCAATATTATGCACGACAACTTCTTCATCTATTAGAGGAAAAAAAATGGTTTCAGAACAATTAATTATGAAGGCCCGACAACTTTCAGAATTCCAGTTACTTACTAGTTTTCCTGGCATTGGGGAGATTAGCGCAGCACTCCTTATTGGGGAGATAGGCGATCTGTCACGCTTTTCTAATCATAAAAAAGTGAACGCCTTTATCGGCATAGATATTAGAAGGTATCAATCTGGTAAATATGCAGGTCAAGACCATATCAATAAACGTGGAAATCCAAAAGGAAGAAAAGTCTTATATCTTATCGTTAAGAATATGATACGCCAACAAAAAGCTGCCCCCAATCACATTGTGGATTATTATTATAAATTAAAAAAGCAACCTCAAGCCAAAAAGGACAGGGTTGCCACTGTTGCTTGCATGAACAAGCTATTGAAATGTATCTATTCCATGGTCAGGAACAATACAAAGTACGAATACTCGTACACGGTCTCTAAGGACCAATAATAACACATAAAAAGTATACCACAAAATACCACAGTTTGAAAAAATTAATAGAATAGCTGAGGTTATTTGACATGCTCAAAAATAGTACTATCAAGTTCAAATATTTTTTAAATAACTACTTGACTAATCGTAGGAAAGAGGCTGGGACATAAGCATTTCAATCAAAAACAAACACGAACTATAATGTAATTAAATTAC
>NZ_JVDT01000148.1 GCF_001076885.1 Bacillus sp. 522_BSPC | reverse complement strand
GTAAGCGTCAAATAGACCCCACCTATGTTTTAGATGGGGCCTGGGTTATTATTTAGTTAAGTTTTTTAAATGAAATACAAGACACTGGTAGTGTCGTTGACCAAGGAAGTAGTTGGTCAAGGTTATCATGATCTGTCAGATCCAAGTTGGGAAGCTGCTCAAATAGATAGCGAAGATAGTAATATGGATTCAATCCGTTTGCGATCGCTGTCTCCACGATACTGTATATGATGGCACTGGCTCTCGCACCATTTGGTGTGTTACTAAACAGCCAAGCCTTCCTTCCAAGCACTACTGGCTTAATAGCCCTTTCGCTTCTATTGTTATCGATTTCTAATCGACCATCCTCTAGAAATGCCACTAACTTATCCCACTGGTTTAGACAGTATGTAATAGCTTTGCCGAGACCACTTTTAGGCAACACATGTTGTTCTTGTACTTTTAGCCATGACAAAAAAGAGTCTAGTATTGGTTTACTTTGCTCTAGACGTTGTTTATACCGTTCTTCCGGCTCTAATTCCTTTAACTTTCGCTCAATCGTGAAAAGTTGATTACAGAATTGGAGACCTTCGGTCGCAGCGACTGGTTTTATACTATTTGTAGGCAGTGCTTTTAAGACATCGGTAAAACCACGTCTGGCATGAGCCCAACAACCAACAAGTGTTACGTTTTCTACTTTATGATATCCGGCATAACCGTCGACTTGAAGAAAGCCTTTGAATTCCTTTAAGAAGTTCATTGGATTTTCTCCAGCTCTGGTTTCTTGATAATCATATAGTATGATGGGAGATCCCTCGACACCTGTACGGTATAGCCACAAATAGGATTTAGATGAAGCGGATCTACCTGGCTCTTGAAGCACTTGAAGAGTTGTCTCATCCGCACAAACAATGTCAAGCTTAACTAGGAGCTGATGCATCCGACTATATAGCTTGCTTAACCAACGATCTGCTCCGTACATCATCCAATTAGCCATCGTTTGACGAGATAATGTTATACCCAAACGATGTAGATGTTTTTCCTGTCTATATATAGGAAGTCCCTCTACATACTTTTGGCTCATGATATGTGCCAACATAGATGGAGATGCGAGACTTCCCGCAATGACTGGCTTCGGCATGGGCGCGGTTTGGATCGGCGTTTCAATGGCCTCCTGTTCACAATGGCGGCATGAATAAACATGGCGCACATGCTTCACCACTTTTACTTCAGCTGGGATATATTTTAATTCCTGACGGACTTCTGTACTCATTTCATGCAGGTTTCCACCGCAACACGAACAGACCTGCTCTTCATCGGATAAACGATAATCGATCGTTTCCACAGGCAGATTTTCTAACATCAACTGACGTTGGCCGCGTTTCTTCTTACGGCGGTAGGTGATGGTTTCTACGGTAGGTTCGGGTGATGCGAGGTCCGCTTCTTGTTCAACTTCATTAAAAAGAGTTAGTTCCAGTTGACCTGGAATGCCCTTTTCGCTAGATACACCAAAACGTTTAGACTGATGAAGGCGAAGCTGTTCTTGTAACCAACTAATCTTGGCTTCAGATTCACTTTTTTCCTTTTCTAGCTTCGCCTCTAAGTCTGCGTTTTTCTGTTCCAAGAGTTGAACGCGCTCGAGAAGTTCTTCAATTGTAGGAGTTGTGTTTGCTGTTTTCTTTGTCTTTTTCATGATTTCATTATACTATAAGATCCAACCGATTACTCTCATAATTTCATGTTTAAACGACAGTTTTTGCAGAAACGACGGGATGTGCTTTTGTCTGTTCTAATGATAAACCATCTAACAACCAATTCAATTGGCGACGTGAGATTTTATACGGACCTAAGCTCCCATGATCAGATGGCCAGTGAAATGTTCCACGTTCGAGTCTTCGGTAGTACAACCAAAATCCGTTGGTATCCCAATGAAGAATCTTGAGTTTATCGCGTTTCTTGTTACAAAAAACAAAAAGACTCGATGAAAAGGGATCTAGATTGAATTCCATCTGAACGATGATAGCTAATCCATCAATGGATTTTCTCATGTCCGTGCTACCTCGAGCGAGGTAGACACTCTCAATCGTTGATGCATTTAGCATATGGATTGAAGTGTCCTTACCACATCTACAAGCAGCTGGGGATCAAAGCCTTGTTTGACCTCTAACGCTACGTGACCAACATGAACAACTATGTTAGATTGAGAGTCTGTCATTGTTTCATCCATTTCTAATGTAATCCATTGTGAAGGGGTATTTGACGTGTCTTCGGTTGTTTTAAGCTTCTTCTTCCAATACCAGAATTGATGAATACTGACCTCGTTGGCTGCACACCAATTTGAAGCACTTAGTCCGCTTGTCATATAGTTAGCAATCCGTTTTTCCCATTCAACTCTAAGATCGGATCTCTTCATATAGCAAAACCTCCATTATGTGTAATCTCTAGGAGATTATCGCATATAAAAAAGCGTCAAACCATGTGGGTATAGTTTGACGCTTACTTATCAGATATGCCAGTGGAATGGGCGAATTTTAACGGATTGCCTTTATGTGTTGAAAAGAAAATTAGTAGGGTTCCAATTACACCAGGTAATGGATTAATCTCTCACTCTTATGTACATAGAAATGAGTTTACATTATCTAAAGATAATTTAAGCATTCTAATAGTAAATACCTTAAATAAAAATGATGGATTATATCGATTAGGTCTTGCTTTACAGAAAGAAATAGATGGGTATTTAATGCAAATTAATACTAAAGCTAATTATAGGGAAGCTTCAACTAAGGAAGAATTTATTTCAATAATTGAGGAAACTAAACCTGTAATAATGATTTATTATGGTCACGGTTCTTATGATTCTACAGACGATTTAGGGAAACTTCATATAGGTAATGATTTTATTACAGCGGTTGAAATAGAGAATATAATGCATACTCCACAAATTACTTTACTAGGTGCATGTGAAACTCAAGTACTACATGGTACCCATATGAATACGGCAGCTCTTTTTTTAGGTAATCTTTCTGTATCTGTATTGGGAACCTTTTTTCCAATTGATGGTTTAAAAGCTATGACATTTATAAGTGGTCTTATAAGAAACTTAGTAAATGCATTGACTGGTGTAGCTCCAGAATACTATTTAAATAGTTGGGATGATATTATTTTACAAACATATCGGTCTCATTATTTATTAGAACCGATTCATTCAATGGATTCCTATTTAATAAAAAGAGGAGAACGTCTAAATGATTATATAAAATCTCCCTTAATTGACTTCTTTCAAATTAAGGGGCAGAAAGAAATAAATGATTATACAGATATCTTACGAGATAGAGATAATATTTATAGGGAATTGTTCTCAAAACATAAAAAGTTAGCGGATGCGTTCCAGAGTATACAAGAAAATAATTTATTACTTCCAGAATCTTTATACTTTTCTTCTTTGGGATCTCCAGAAGTAATTAAACTAAAAAGAGAAAAAACAAGTGATACAATAAAGGTTTCGTTAAGTGAATATTTTAATTAGTTCTGTTATCAGATTGTTCTTTATTGCTTTTGTTAAATGAGATATGAATAGGCTACACTAAGTTGACAGATAAGGGGAGGGGAGGTAAACTTAGACAAATAAAAGGAGCTTGCTAAAATGACAAGTCAACGTCGAACTTTTACTCCCGAATTTAAACTCCAATTAGTGAAGCTATATGAAAAATTGAGCAAAGGTAAAGTCAAAATACTAATCCGTGAGAGGAGATAGTATCTCACGGAATCCTACCCAAAAATTTAGAAAAACAGGTCTTAAATCTAATAAATAGATATCTATCTGAACATGAAGAATATGAACTTTTTTCTCAAGACTATCAACCGATGATTGGTAATATTTTCAGACTGATTGAGATTTTTCCAAATCACATTTAACAATAGTACGATCAATCTCCTCTAAGTAACTTTCTTCGAGTAAGAATAAGACTACTATACCAATAAAAGTTTCAATGATTTAAGGGGTATTGATTTACTGGAGTCTTGTAATATTATTACTTTGCTTACTCTATAATTTTTATTTTTATATGCAGAATATACATTCATTTGTTCAATTATCTTATCATTAAGAAATAATTTGTCATACTCATCATTACTATCAATTTTAATTTTTACTTCTACCAATTCATTAGTTTCATTATTAAGATGAGAAAGATATCTAGTTAATCCGTAAAATAATCTCTCTGTTATCTCAATATAGAACAAATTTCTTAGTTCAGAAGAATTTTAAGCCCATTTTTGTTGCAGCAGTCAACGCATGTTCATTATTAATATTATTATGTTTATTCGTATATTTTCATTGATTACTGTATGTAAATTCTGTGCTCTTGGTAATTATCTTAAGACTGGATTAATTACCCTGATTATTGGAATACAAAGTATCCCAAAACCTGTTAAAGAAAATATTAACCGGCTTTCAACTACTGTTGCTAGATATCCTCCTAAAAGAGTTCCGATAGGCATTGCTATCACTCTGATACTATATAAAATTGAATTTACTCTTCCCAATAATCTAGAAGGAATTATTGATTGCGTAACACTAGCAAATAATACATTGGTTTGCATCAATGGGAATCCAAGCGAACCAAAAAAGATAGATGAAAAAATTGGTGAAGATATCCATCCTGAAAGTGACTAACATATGGCAACTCTTTTGATTGAGTCGGGTAGGCAAACTCTGACACTATTGCAATAATTGGTATTACAAATTTCCTTTCGAGACCCCTCACAAAAGTTTATATCGATTAGGCAATTTTCACTATCTGCTTTCGCCCAATATCGACGAACATAATACTTATCTGAATTTTCGGATAATCTCCATACAAGGAGAGAATCCTCTGACGTTCTAAAAATATTACCAGCAGGTAGCATAAAACCTATAACGGCCAACGAAGGTCTCCAATTCTGTAAGGAGCGTTATGAAGAACGTCTAAAATTAAGTAAACCAGTACATTATTCAACCTTAATTTTTAATAATGAATGACTTATATTTGACAAAAAAGCATCTCCACTTATGGAGTGAAATGAAAGAAGAACCAATATTACTTTAGAACATTAAAGCGGAATTTAAACTTTTTCTAATTTAGAACTATTAATCCTGTAAACAACATCACATATTTCTATATCTTCTTGATTGTGACTTGTTAAAAGAATAGTCTTACCTTCCTCTTTAAAACGAAGTAATAAATCACGGACTCTCTTAACACTATCCAAATCTAATGCATTAAATGGCTCGTCTAAGATTAATACTTCCTGATTCTCCATAATTGCCTGACTAATAGCTAACTTCTGCTTCATTCCTAGGGAATAATCCTTAGCCTTTTGAGTATAATTCGGATCTAAACCTACTAACTGCATTGTTTGAATAATTTGTTTATCATTAATTTTCCCTCTTATCAATGATAGCTCTTTTAAATTTTCAAAACCATTCTTATTAGCAATAAAACCTGGACGGTCTATAATAACCCCGAAATTTTCTGGGAACCTTTTACTCTTTCCTATCTCAGATCCTCTAATAGTTATAGTTCCTTTGTCTGGGAATATAAATCCACAAATCATTTTAAAAAGGACTGATTTTCCTGAACCATTCGGACCTACAAATCCATATATTTTCCCTTTTTCAATATCTAAACTAACACTATCAAACAATACATTTCCCTTAAAGCTTTTACTTACTTCTCTTACTGAAATAATAGACAATGATTTCGCCTCCATTTACCTATTTACACTTCTAGTAAAAAGGTATTTTATAATAGAATATACTACAAGACTAGTAATTAATAAGACCATGGTTATTCTTAATGTTGAATAACTTTCTAAATAAACAATGCTATTTAATCCTACAGGAATTACGCCTAACTGATTAATTCCTGGTAACATTAAAATCATAAAAATGCTCACTACAATTATCCCGTGACTTCCTTCTCTTCTTATCCAAGATACAATAAATACAAATAAAATATATAAAACGATTTGCAAGAATCCATTTATAAAATAATGATAAAAAACTGGATATAATGAAGATTCAAACACCGTAATTTTAGACTGAAAGTCTCTATCTGTGAGTATCCCCACTATAATAGACAAAGCTAATAATAGAAAGAGAAAAAAAGTAATAGTTAATAAAATTCTTTTGAACCAACTCCAAAACCATTTCTCTAAATTTCTAAAACGAATAATCCTATAAAATCCTAAAACATCTAATTCGTTGTTAATAGTAAAATTCACTAAATAGACTAGACCAAAATATACTATTGAGTAATAAAAATAACCAGCATAAGAAAAACTTTCTGCACTCGCTCCTCTAAAAGACATAACCCAAACATCAAATATAGTACCATCTATTGAATCTAAACTAACAGCAGAAGATAATATTCCCATAATACACAAAGAAATATAAATTATATATGATACATATGATTTTAGTAATTGTAAATATCTCTTATTATTAAAGTCAATAATATACAAATAGGTAGAAATAATCACCAATTCACAAATTAGAATGATTAATCCCCGTATTGGTGAATTAAACGAATGAATAAATTTTATAATTGATAAATAAGTTGTAGGTGATAAATATGAATACTCGCTTGGTACTATTTTAAAACCTATTATCCCCCCTACAAATATAGTTACACACATTAAAAGGAGAATATTTCTATTTTTAAAGGTCACATAAACTATGGACAATAACATATGTAGCACAGAGATTGCGAAAGCAAACAAAATTAATTGAAGAATAAAGACTATTAAAGGTGTTGAAAAATTGATAGATACTCCATTAAGAACATTATTTAGATTATCAAAATGACTGAATTGACTCCAACTCCAAGAATTAGGAAGTCCAATAGTTAAAAATAGACACATAAAAACCCATATCATTAAGAATATAGAGGATTGTATCCAAAATCTTTTAAAAGAGCTCAAAATCCATTTTTTTATTGATCCTATACGAATTAATACTTCATAATTAAAGTGCCCTAAGATAGTCGATGTAGAGAGAATTAAAGTTATAGGAACTACAAAATAAATTATTATATACATATCATTAAATAAATATAGAGAAATGTCCCAATTATTAATTTTCATACCATTAATAAAAGCAATCTCTACCAGTTGTTTCTTTAACAAAGTACCATAAAAGAAAATAAGTATCCCTATTACTAACCATTTAACACTTAATAATTCATCAAAGTATCTTCTTATTGAAAATTTAATGTCCATACTAAATCTTCCAATCTTCCTTATTTAGAACCACTAAAATTAATAGAATAATTGCTACTATCAAAAGAAATGCAAAAGGTATCATTGCTGTCCAAATTTCCTGTTGTTCAATGTTAAATGGAAATATAGTACTTATGGGAGAGAATCTGGCACCAACAATTATAGCCGTAATAAAATTGAAGATATGATAAAACAAAAATGGCAAGGATAACCCAATAAAGGTTCTACTTATTATTAGTAATAATAAGAAAGAAATAGTTGAGTATAAGGACGCGTTTAAACCCACCCATAATGAATAAACTATTCCGTAAACAAAATCTCCGTACACTAAAAGTTGAGAAAATGTAACATTATAATTATAATTACCTCCGTCAGCCGGTGTAAGCGATATCACATGTAATATATTAGGTTCAATATATACTGCAAATACAAAAGAAAAAAAGACCATTAAAAATATAATAGTACCTGTTAGAAATGCGTTCATTAGACCCTTACTTAAGATATATTGGTTTATTGGTATTCTAGACCGAGTGTATGTAATAAAGTTATTTTTCTGCTCTAGTACAAAGTTAGGTAAGTATATGAATACTACTAGTACAGGAAAAATCATAGGAATTATTAATCCAACCATTTCTTGAAAGACTTCAACAGAGGAATAATAAAGGTATCCTGTCCTGATAGGATAAAATGAACTAAGTGGAATTATTAATATAATAATTAGCCACTTTAATAGATTCTTACTATTAATAGAACGTTTAAATTCAGTTCTTAGCTGTCTGTTTAGCATTATCATTACTCCTTTTTACGGATTTATAAAAAAGTATATATTATTAGCTTATTATATTTATGTATTTTTTTCAATAATTGGTTTCATTTTGAAAAAATATGGTAATGGTATTGTAAAAATGCTATTATTTTCCTATAATTATATTAACCTCATTTATATAATGAGAAAAAATTAAAGGTAGTGTCAAAACTTCTATGAAAAAGTAACCTGAAGTCTTTTTCTTCTTTCCTTTTTGAAGTGGAGAGGCTCGCAATCGCTCTTGACAAACACACCAATGGTTTGAATTCAGGTTATCAAGGGCGAAGGGGACAAAAGAAGGCATGCCAAATAAGCCCTTGATTTTTTCCATTTTAAACCATTGGCAAGTTCGGTTTGTCAAGAGTTCGCTCCGCCGATTGCTGGTTCAGGGCTCAGCTAAACAAAAGCTAGGTTGTTTGTTCTATAATCCAATCTTGAGCTAATCCAATTAGCTTAGTCCATCTTGCTGGCATATTGGGAAGCTGAAGTAACTCTGGATGAATCACAGGTACTTTTCCTTCTAAGGCTGAATGAGGCCGTAGAAAGTTAAAGTATGCGACAAACAAAGTGACGAAAGAAACAGATCCATGATCAGATCCAAACCCATGAGTCGAGCGATAATTTCCTTTAAACGTTCGATTGAGTCGTTCAATAATTTGCTTGAGTGGTCGGTATTCTGTTGATACTGGATCTTCGTTGGTTAATCCAATGACTTGCTTCACATCAAACGAAATATCATGTTGGGCAAAGAAATGTTGGGCTAATAGGTAAATCGGATTGCCATCTACAATAAAAGTGAGGTTTTTAGGGATTTCTTTCATCTTTAGAAGAACCTCATCGATAGCCAGAATGGCTGACTGAGTATCTCGATTAGGAGAAACAGGATAAGACAGAATAATCTTTTTTACGGCATCAAAAAAGAAGAATAAATAATGCCAGCGACCTTTCACTCGAATGTAGGTCTCGTCTCCACAGAATTGATCAGAAAGCTCATAAGGATAATGGTCCACATAAGGTTTAAGCATCAGTGCTACGCTATTTTCGTAATTCAAAATGCTTTGGTGGGAGATGGATACACCATGTACATCCTTCATGAGTGCAGCTGTTTTACGGGCTGACAACCCATAGTTCACATGGTAGGTCAAAATCAGTCCCAATGTATGTGGCGACACATATAGTCTTGATAAATCCAACTTTGGTTTCTGAGGTGAACGCTTCGATAAGGGTTGGTAATCGATACGAAACTGACGGAAAATATAACGCATTTTAAATGCCTGTGGATCCTTTTTAAACTGTTTTTTCTCTTTTGAAGATAGTCCATTTTGTTTCTTTTGGTAATAAGAACAGTCGTTGTTTTTACACTTGAATACATCGAAATCTTTTCTCTCTTTGACCTTTTCAAGCGTTTTAGCACAGTGAGGACATTTTAAAATTGCCTCTTTTGAATAATGATTTTTTTGGTTAAACAAACATGCACACACCTTGCATTGATACTGTCCCTTGTCTCCGTTATTTGCATAAAGAAAATCAGATGGAGCACCACACTTTGGACATTTTATGCTGGAAGGAACAGTTGTTTTTGAATTTGAGTGTCTTCGAACAGGTTTAAGGGGTTTCCCATTTTTCTCCTGATACTCATTCAAAAGAAGTTTATAATCAAACTTTTGTAGGGTTTCGATGATTGGGAGGTCGTCTACCTGTAGTTTTCGATAAGGCTTATTTACAGGTTTTTCTACAGGTTTATCAAACATACTTTTCCCAATCAAAAGAGTTAATAATGTTCGAATAACCTGATCTTGGTACTTAATAAAAGTAAGTAAATAGGTTATAATTTGAGGGTACAATTTGTCACTTCCTATTCTAGGTTGTTGGGTGTGTGGTAACCTCAATTATCCTTAGAATTCAGGGGGTGGCAATTTTTTTGCTCAAAAAGCCCGCTATTATAGGATATAATAGCCTATTTCTATATAAAGTTTTGACAATACGAAATTAAAAAGGGGGATATAGATATGAAAAAAAGTAAAGGAGTTATTCTCGGATTAGCTCTAGCACTACTAGTTGCTGGGGGGGTAACTCAGGCGGCATCTAAGGTTACTAGATTTAATGTAAATGTGGCACCTTTTAACGGTTCTGCATATACAGGTTGGGATCGGGTGAGCGGAACTATACAATATGTTGAATCGATCCATTATTCTTTATTTAGCGTGGGTGGGGATTATACTGTAGATTTAAGAGCTCAAAGAGCTCATGACAACGCCAGAACTCCTTGGGCGCGTAATCAAGGAGATAATTCTGGAGCCACTTGGTACACAAATTATACAGCTAATCACGATCATTACTGGAGACTTGAAATAAGTAATGATTTGACAACGCCGGTGAAAGTTAATGTTCAAGGATTTTTCACTACTTATTAAGAAACAATCATAAAATTTAGAAAATTACAAACGTTGGTTTTTAAAGTTCCATTCCATTCTATTTAGTTTAATTTTGCATAAAAGAACAAAGTAATATAACTAAAAGAAAGGCAAATTAGTTTAGAATCTTTATTTTCGTAATCATACGAAAGCAGGTAAATTAAAAATTCTATCTTTTTTGTATAGCTTGTCTAAAAATACGCCTGCAATTTGCAGACGTATTTTTAGACAGTAGACAAAGTACTTTTTTGTCATTTTTTAGTATTATATTAATAATACTAAACGTAGTTTTATTTGTCTATATTATATTATTCGTAAAATTTATATTATACGAATAATTAAAACAAAAAAATCTCCCCCCCCTTTTTCAATTGACGAGTGAAACAAATATACTGAATCTTATAATCCTGCAATACCAAATAATAAAACAGTAAATATCACTCCAAATGACTTCATTTTCTTACTCATAAAATAATGAATATGCATTTCTTTTCTTAAAAGTTAAACATTTCTTTATATTCCATATCTAATTGATATTCCGCATTGGATAAAAAGTAAATAATATTTAGGATTTCATTTTCTGGTGTATCATAATACTCGCTAGTAATGATTGAATTGTCCGAGAAATCAAAGGAATAGAGATTTTTTTGAAGCTGATAGAATACGAGATTTACTGAATAAAAAAGGTTATTAATAGAGGATACTTCTCAAGGGCCTCAGAATTTGAGTGATAAAAAAATAAATAGATGAGTTAATTTCATAATTCGAGCTTTTAAAGAAACACAGACTTACAGAATTTTATCTCCTATAAAATTTTTAAGCTGCTTGTTGCTTACTTAACTTACGGTTAATCCTATCTGCTCCTAACTTGGAAGCATTGTAAACAAGCGTTACGAGATCAAAATGGACTTTCGCTCTTTTCCCAGTACGATAACGAACATTGTTGAGCTGGAAATAACCTTTAAGATAGGCATTTACTCGCTCAACCGCTGTACGTCGTTTAAAGATGGTTTTCCAAGTTTTTGATCCACGGGCTGGTGCGGTATATCTTCTAAGATTGGTTGTGATTTTTACTTTGTATACTTTCTGGCAAAGACCATCATTCGCTAACGGACAGTCTTTACACTCTTTTGGACGTGTATATTTTAATGTTTCATACTGATGATCAAAGCTATCGTAACGGTAAGAATGCTCTCGAACACATGTAGGGGCGAAGTGCTTATCAAATCCAATAGGTTCGGGTTCATTCCGCTTATTATAAGCAATCACAGATTGATGCCCCATTCGATGAATTTGGGTATAAATCGCTTCAAAATCATAACCTGCATCCATTGTTTGATAACGCATGGAAGGAAACAAAACGTGTTCGTGAAGTCCTTTTAATAAAGGGATTGCAGCTTTTCCATCATTTAAATTAGCGGAAGATAGAAGAGATTGAAAGATATACTGACTCTTTGTCCCTACAGCTAAATGAGCTTTGTAGCCATACCAAAAAACATTTTTTCCTTGGCTGTTTTTCTTGATTCCCCATTGAGGATCTTGAGGAATTTCAGCTCGAAGTTCATCCAGAGGAATATCTAGTTGTTCTTCTATTTTCTTGTCATAAAGTGGAAGGTTGGCTTCCTGTTCTGCTTTTTCGATAAGCCATTGTTCACGCTCTTCTTTTGATTTACGTCCACGTTTTTTCGGTTCCGATTTTGGCTGTTCTTCCTTTGGAGGTGCTGCATCTTTGGCTAGTACATGAGTGGCATCAATGGCAACTGTGTCATCCTCCACAAAGCCTTCTGAAATGGCTTGATGGAGCAGTGTTCCTTGCACATTTTCAAGAACATCGGATTCACAAAGAACAGTAATCATTCTAGAATAAGCTGCTTCTGAGGGGATAGAGTCTGAAACTAAAAACCCACAGTCGAGACGAAAGATCATGTCATATTTTAACCGTTTCACTAAATCCTTAATAAACGGAATTCGCTCAGTAATTCTAGCGATGAGCGAATAAATCATCGCTGCATAGTTTAGCCCAACAGGCCTTCCAAAACGCGATTTCTTCGTTACCACAGCGAAGATTGGTTCGATGTCAATGGTAGAAAAAACAGCTTCAAACCGTTGGGTAGGTTCTAAATGATATAATTCTTGTAGGTCAAATAGGCTTCCTTGTCGTATAATAGTCATAGGGAGTCTTCCTCCAGTCTTATTAGTTTGTGTAGTGCTTACTAAATTCGACATTTTGGGGAGGTACTCCTTTTTTTGTGTCTCTGAGACCTTGAGGCTCTAAGCGTTAAATTTATGAAATTGATTCAATTATTTAACAAAAAAAATTAATGAAGCGGAATTGCCTTTCATTAAAACAAGGAAAAATCCAATTACACCACATACATTGAGACACGCCTTTGCGCAAATAAGTTCGGATCAAGGAGCGAGTTTGGATCAAATTAAAATTGCGTTAGGTCACAAATCAATACAAACAACATCTATTTATCTGCAGAAGAAATCAAGAAGAGAAAACAATGCGGGACATGCTTGGAAAAATTCAAGTATCATTAATTCATTGTGATTTACAGGTGACAATATAAAAAAAAGGGTTGTATATTCTGAACTGGCACCCATGTCAAGGACACAATAAAAAAAGAGATTA
>NZ_JVDT01000147.1 GCF_001076885.1 Bacillus sp. 522_BSPC | reverse complement strand
TTCTTACACGGAATAAATAACACCAACGGATAAAATAGGTTATAATAGACTTATTAATTATTTAAGTTGGTGTTTATTTATGCGTACTAAAAACAGGTTGAATCCAAGCGAGTCTATCTATTACAGTCCTGAAATTTCAAATTGTCCTGACTGTGGAGAGAAATTAACCTATTGCCATCCTGTATGGAGGAAAACCATCTCTACCCTAAAAGGGGAATTTAAAGTTATTAATCTTGGCTATCGCTGTGAAAATAATGGCTGTGAGAACAATACTGTTTATCGTTCTGCGGAGGCTGAGCAACTTAGTATGAAGCACATCACCTATGGCATGGATGTCATTGCCCACATTGGGCACTTGCGTTTCAAAGAACATAAAACCCGTTCAGAAATTGCCACCATCCTAGCTGAGAAGCAAGTGAAAATCTCAGAAAGGCAAGTTCAGAAACTGTACGAACGATATGCGTTACTTCTTCGTTCAGCGATTACAGAAAATATGAAAGAAACCTTAGAGGAAGTCGTGGAACAGAACAATGGATTAATCTTATCCATTGATGGCGTTCAACCTGAAAAAGGAAATGAAACGTTGTATGTTATTCGCGAGGTCTTAAGTGGCACCATCTTGGCAGCACATAATTTAAAGAGTAGCGCCTCTCAAGAGTTAATCGGAATTATTCAACCAATTCTTGATTGGGGTTACCCTATCCAAGGTTTCATCAGTGATGGTCAGCAGTCAATCCGTTTAGCAATCGAAAAGATAGCACCGGACATCCCATATCAATACTGTCAGTTCCATTACTTCAAAGATATCGCAAAACCGTTGGTAGAAAAGGACAGAAAGCTAAAGACAAACATCAAAAAGAAGCTAAGGGGAATTCGGGAAATCGAAAGAAAAATTGAAGAATCATCATCAGTAAGCATGGAAGAAGAAATTGCGAGTGACTATGTAGCGGCGATTCGTTCAGTGCTTTTGGAAGATGGAAAACCACCGTTTGAATTACCAGGTACACGTGTCTTTGAGCGAACAAAATCAATCAAGGACTCGATTGAAAAATGCCTGGATAAAAAAGGGGACTCCTTTACTTGAAAAGCTGTTCAGAATAGTCAGAAATGTGGATAACTACAAAAAGGATTATCAGCTCGTAAAACGGTGGGATCTGCGTTTTAAAAGGATTGCCACAATCATGGATCCTTCCGAAAACAAAACAAGTTCTTGGGTTGAATCCCGGTTAAAACAATATCTGACCCAAATAGAAAAGGAACTAAACCGTGAAGATGATTTTGCCTTTGTGGACAATCTGATGAGATATAGTAAAGGCTTTTGGAAAGGTCTCTTTACATTTTACGATTACCCTCTCCTGCCAAGGACAAATAATGATTTAGAGCTTTTCTTTAGAAGAACAAAAGTAAGGCATCGTAGGATTACAGGCAGTCGAACTTGGAATCGATACATTGTTCGTCACGGTGAAAACATCGTATTCGTTGAAAATGTTAAAAATGAACAAGATGGGCTGCAGAAGATTCGGAATGCTACTTATTCTGGCTATAAAAAAGAAGTTAGTAAGTGGGACAGTCGAATACATGAACACACAAAACAGAGAAGATTTAAGCAGGACCCAAATGCATATTTAAACAATATTGAAAGCAAGTGGAATCGGCACAACTAAATCATTGTGTTAGTTGTGCCGTGTAAGTTTTTTTTATGTTTTCTATTGGAATTTATGGGTAAAATACGAAATAAATGTCGAAAGTATATAGTGGTGCTTATTTTCTTAGTTTATTGGAGAAAAAGAATCATTTAGGCATAATTATTATTTGAAAATGAGAGGATGTTGAATAGTGAATACAAAGCTTGACCATTTATCGATTGCTTCGATTAGAACTCTATCCATTGATACAATTGAAAAAGCAAAATCAGGTCATCCAGGAATGCCGATGGGAGCAGCTCCGATGGTGTATACCTTATGGACATCTTATATGAATCATAATCCTAAAAATCCTGACTGGTTTAATCGTGATCGCTTTGTGTTATCTGCCGGACATGGCTCTGCATTACTGTATAGCTTATTGCATTTATCAGGCTATGACTTAACCCTTGACGACCTAAAACAATTTAGACAATGGGGAAGTAAGACTCCAGGGCATCCTGAATATGGACATACTGCTGGGGTTGATGCTACAACAGGTCCTCTTGGACAGGGAATTGCGATGGCTGTGGGGATGTCGATTGCAGAAAAACAATTAGCGGGAGTTTACAATAAAGATAACTATGCAATCGTTGATCATTATACATATAGCATTTGTGGGGATGGCGATTTAATGGAAGGGGTATCTGCTGAAGCTGCTTCTCTTGCTGGACATCTAAAGCTAGGCAAATTAGTTGTAATGTATGATTCCAATGATATTTCTTTAGATGGCGATTTAGATAAATCCTTCTCCGAGAGTGTGGAACAGCGATTTAAAGCATATGGTTGGCAGTATATCCGTGTAGAAGATGGAAATGACACAGATCGGATCGCAAAAGCACTTGAAGAAGCGAAAAATGATCAAACGAAACCAACGTTAATTGAAGTGAAAACGATAATTGGATTTGGTGCGCCTAATAAAGCCGGTAAATCCCTTGTTCATGGCGCTCCCCTTGGTGCAGATGAACTTAAGTTAACAAAAGAAGCATATAACTGGACATTCGATGAAGATTTTTATGTTCCAGATGAAGTATATAATCACTTTAAAGAGTCTGTTGCTGTACATGGCGAGAACAAGGAAAAAGAATGGAATGAGCTTTTTTCAAGCTATGAAAAAGAATATCCAGAACTTGCAAAACAATTAAAAGCTGCATTAGCAGATACCTTGCCCGAGGGTTGGAATCGAGAAATGCCAGTTTATGAAGAGGGAAGCAGTTTAGCAAGTCGTGCATCTTCAGGGGAAGTAATCAATAGTATTGCAAAAAATCTTCCATTCTTAATTGGTGGTTCCGCCGATTTAGCAGGAAGTAATAATACAATGATAAAGGGAGAGAAAGATTTTACACCTGAAACTCCAGAAGGTAGAAATATTTGGTTTGGAGTAAGAGAATTTGCGATGGGAGCTGCTTTAAACGGAATTATGTTGCATGGTGGCTTAAAAATATTTGGCGGAACATTCTTTGTTTTTTCCGATTATTTAAGACCTGCCATTCGTCTTGCAGCACTAATGGGATTGCCTGTAACCTATGTATTCACCCATGATAGTATTGCAGTAGGTGAGGACGGCCCAACTCACGAGCCTGTTGAGCAATTAGCTTCATTAAGAGCGATGCCAAATCTATCTGTCATTCGACCAGCCGATGGGAATGAGACAGCTGCCGCTTGGAAAATTGCTCTAGAGTCTAAGGATAAGCCAACAGCATTAGTGTTAACAAGACAAAACTTACCGACGATTAAAGGTACAAAGGATAGTGCTTATGAAGGGGTATCAAAGGGTGGCTATGTCATCTCTCCTTCAAAAGCAGAAACGCCTGATGCCCTATTAATTGCAGCAGGTTCAGAAGTTGGCCTAGCGGTTGAAGCCCAAAAAGAATTAGAGAAAGAAGGAATAAATGTTTCAGTCGTTAGTCTACCAGCATGGGATCGATTTGAGCAGCAATCCAAAGAGTATAAACAAAAAGTATTGCCAAAAACAGTGAAAAAAAGATTAGCGATTGAAATGGGAAGCTCTCTTGGTTGGCATAAATATGCAGGGGACGAAGGAGATGTACTCTCCATAGAAACCTTTGGAGCATCTGCGCCTGGAAATGAAATTTTAGAAGAATACGGATTTAGCGTGTCTAACGTAGTGAAGCGATTAAAAGCACTGTTAGAAAATTAAATGGTGCAGGATGGCTGTGTTTACTATCAGTCCATCCTACTTTCTCTGATTCGACAAAATAAGTCTGTTTTTTTTACACCTTGAGACACATCTTGAAATAAACCTTCTTTATAATAGAAGGAAAAGAAGTGGACAGGTTGGTGAAGGTGAAGTATGAGAAGATATCAATTGTATTTAATAAAAGAAAAGGTCGCCATTCATTATAACGGTAGAGAACGCTTGTTTTACAATTTATTTTCGGACCATACTAAAACAGACGATGAACAATTAAAGAGAATTCTTCAAAAACAGGTTGATTTTATCACACTTCCTATTTCCAAATGGATGATTGAAAATCAATTATATGCCGCTCTGCAGCAAAATAAAAGCTTTCAATTAAAAGAGGGAGTTTTTTATATTGATAATGGAAATTTAAGCAAAGCATCGTTAACAGTGGAAGAGAATTATTTATCGATAGAAGCAGATGGCTACTATGATGCAGAATCTATTTTCTTTGAAATTATTCGCAAACATGAGCCTTCTTTTTTAGCCATTGATGTAGAAAATGGGAGATTCGGCTGGTTAAAACCGATAAAAGAAAGAAATTTTGTGTAAAATGGAGAAATTCTGTAACAGATATTGTATAATATTATCTGGTCTAGTACACTAAAGTATAGACAACATGAAGGAGGAAAAAAGATATGCCTTGGTACGCTTGGTTAAGTATTGTCGTAGCCTTAATCGCCGGTATTGTTATCGGATTTTTTATTGCGCGTAAATACATGATGAACTACTTAAAGAAAAACCCACCAATTAATGAGCAAATGTTAAAAATGATGATGATGCAAATGGGAATGAAACCTTCTCAAAAGAAAATCAATCAAATGATGACAGCGATGAACAAGCAACAAGGAAAATAATAGGACGAGCTCCCTTGGTAACAAGGGGTGACATCCTATTCTCTTGGTTGATTAGATAGCAATCATTCGTTTTTATAACGTGATTATTAGTGATAGATGAAACAAACATAGAAGTTTTAAGTGAAATTGGTTAATCTGTCATCAAACTAGTTAAAACCGCCTATTCTGTTGGAAACTAAACCAATAGGAAGGTGGTTTTTTGTATTAGATTCACAAAAAAATTATTAACAAAAATCAAGAGTATCGAGCGATGAAACATTATCTACAAGAGAAAAAAGGAATTACTGTGTAAGATTTTATAACAGTACATGATGTAAAAGCTTATATTAGAAGTATACAATTAGAGGGTTTACAAGCTCAAATTATTGTTTCAATGTTTAAGATCACAGAGCATTCCTCTTAGGGTTTGAATCTAAAAAATATGAAGAGAAGATTGCTAGAAAAGTTGAATCGCCTTAGTTACCTTTCTCGAACTAATAATTCAAATATATTAATGATTTTGGTATATCGATTTTTGGTGAAGGAAGTGGTTTAACCATTTTTTCAGATGCAGAAGTTATAGGATTACAAGCTACTGAGAATTTTCCAAACGTGACTGAAGTTATTGATTTACGTGTATGTTGTAAGGGAATCTTTATTCAACAGCTAGAGTATATATAATTTCGCACAAAGAACGTATTGAAGAGTTAGTAGATACAATTAAAAACATTGTTGAAAATGCTTAGGACGGGTTTTAACTCCTGGCTTATTTATTTTTCCAAAAACCTCGATAATTGACAAAATATTCTTTATTTCAAATTATTTTGTTTTGTCAATGAGAAAATATCCCAATGAATTTCTTCTTCCGAAGAGGAATATATGGTACAATATAGGCAATAAAGTATAGTAATAACTTCTTTTAAGGTGGTGTTACTATATGGATAATAGGGAGGAAAAAGACATGGCAACAGTCGTAAAAAAAGAAGACCAAGTATTAGACTTCATGGATGATCTTCAAGACATTATTCAAAAAACAATTAGTGAAAAAAATCTAACTCCTGATGAAATTAAAAAAGCATTAGATTATAAAAGAAGATGACGAAAAAGTATAAAGTAGTTATTGATACAAACATTTTCATTCAAGGATAGTTTTATGGTAATTCAAATTGCCAAACTATTCTTAAACTAATAAGAGATAATAAAATATATTTAGGTTTTTCACAAGATAGTATAGGCGAATTATTATATGTTACTAAAAATTTCGCTAGAAAATTTATCGATGATAAAAATGATAGATTGAAAACTTTAAATTACATTTCAAAATTATTTTATTATGGTAGTTCAGTAAATATAGCAGATATGGATGATGTTTCTGAGATTAAAGATAAAACAGATTTAATGTTTGTGCAATGTGCCATAGGTTATAACGCAGACTTTATTATTTCAAATGACTATAAAAGCGGCATGTTCGATGTATCACAATATTCATTCAATGTTCTTTCTGCTGAAGATTTTATCGAATTAATTAATGAAATATGAGAAACCCTCTCCTAAATTTATACTGATTGCTAAAAGTTATAATAAAGAATTTAACTTTTTGAGGTTAGTACAATTGGTGAAGGTCTGTTTATTTTAGATAGGAGAAAAGGTGAATATACCACATTCCACCTATCTTTTTTCTCTTAATTCAGACCAAAAATATGAAAAATATAGATGCAACTATTTAAAAGATGAAATGAAGGATTCCTTTTTGGATTATTTAAAAAGAAGGCTCTGTTAAAGTCTGTTGTTGATAAATTGATTAACAGGAACT
>NZ_JVDT01000146.1 GCF_001076885.1 Bacillus sp. 522_BSPC | reverse complement strand
ATGCTACTTCCTCCTGTTTGTGGTTTAGTACAAAGATAGAATGCCTCGAATAAAATGTTTTATCCTCAATTCTAAATAGCAATTATTCCTTTGGATAGACAATTATTGAGATTCCTTTCGTTTTAAAATTAAGCCAAAATATTACTAAAATAAATCTTCTGTAGCTTTGAAATAAAGTTGCAATACTAATAAAAAAGACGCGATATTTTTAAGAAAGTCGCGACGTTTATAAAAAAGATGCGATGTTCTAGCCCTTAACAAAGCACCAATTACAGATTTAAGCCTGATTTAAAATCCCTTTTCATGAATTCAGAACCGCAATATTATTACGATCCATCTCGGCAAAATAATCAGGTTGAAAATTTAGACCAAAGGATTTGGGGTATAAGGCCATTTTCTTTAGACCATTTTTTAGGCCTTTTCCCTTTAGACCATTTTTTGGATCTCCCTTCTTTTGGAGACCATATTGGTGGAGAAGCCCATTTCTAGGCGGTTTATTAGGTGGTTTGTTGGCTGGTACGTTATTGAGCCCATTTTGGTATGGTTATCCTTATTTTTATTATCCGTATTATCCGTATATCTTTTTTTTAGCATCATGACTCTGTATAAATTAAAATCATCACTAATACAACATGTATTATAAACAGGTATTTTGAAGTATAAAATTGAGAATAGGAGTTTGGAGTCCAGATTGGAGCTGACACCACTTCACGGGGTAGCGTCAGGATTTTCACAATTTACAACGTTGAGAATACAATCGTTGTTATATCAAGGGGTATGAGGTTTATATCAATATGGTCTAATCTATTGGGACTTAACCGATTTTACGTAAAATAAAGCTTACTAGTGTCTCGTAAGACTTGTCTCAAAAGTCTTATCGTTGTTAAATCCTTCGTTTTTAACAATGAAAACAGCTTAACGTTGTAAATCCGCATTTTCGGGACGCTACCCCTTCACGAGCTTAGAGCTAATGGTTTAGTTACCGGTTATAAAAACGGTTAGTTCATAAAACGAACAACAGTTTGGTTTATCTCTCCATTAAAGAGATTATTATACTTAATAATCGAGTAGGAGGGAGTGATTAACTCCCGACCTCTCATACCACCGTACGTACGGTTCCGTATACGGCGGTTCAATTAAGATGAATAACGCAAAGTTTCGTAACGAACTTGTAGACTTTTCAGCCCTTGGCTTTCCCAATAGGAATTGCCGAGGGTTCTGTGTAATATGGGGCTTTTAGAAATGCGCCAGTACCCTTTTCGGGTGTTTCCCCACTCGTATGCTTTTCCAGAAGGAACTTTCAACCGAGTAAGATTTCTGACTCTTGTTTGAGGTTTCTTCCAATTCTTCCATAGACACATTCTTAATCTTCTTTTAATCCAGCTATCTAGTGATTTGAATGTGGAACTTGTATCTGCTAATCCAAAATAACCACACCACCCCATTAGATATTGGTTTAACATCTTGATTCTGTATTCCATGGAGTATGGCATCTTTCTTGAGGTAATCTCTCGTATTTTCTTCTTCATTCGAACTAGACTTGTTTTCGCAAGACGAACCTTTGGTTCTTTGTGATTCGTGAAACTAAAACCTAAGAACTTCCGGTTCCAAGGACGGTCTACCGCTGATTTCTTTTCGTTTACTTTTAAACGAAGTTTTCCCTCAATAAATCTTTGTACACTCGCCATTACTCTTAGACCCGCACGTTCTGTTTTCACATAAATATTGCAATCATCTGCGTATCGAACGAATTTATGTCCACGTTCCTCCAACTCTTTATCGAGTTCATCTAGAACTATGTTTGAAAGTAAGGGACTTAAAGGTCCACCTTGTGGTGTTCCTTCTTCTATACTTGAAATCACTCCATTTATCATGACACCAGCTTGGAGATATTTACGAATAAGTTTTAATAAAGATTTATCTGAAATTCGTTTCGCTAATGTTGCCATTAGTCGGTCATGATTGACCTTATCGAAGAATTTCTCTAAATCCATATCAATCACCCATCGATAACCTTCCTTTAAATAACCCTTTGCTTTCCGAACAGCGTCATGGGCACTCCGATTTGGACGGAATCCATAACTGTGGTCCGAAAATATTTTGTCATATTCCTTTGATAAAATCTGCGAGATAGCTTGTTGAATCAAACGATCTGTCACGGTTGGGATACCTAGTAAACGCACACCACCATCTGGTTTCGGGATTTCGACTCGACGTACTGGTTGTGGTTCATAGGTTCCATTCAAAATCTGCGATTTAATGGTTTCCCAATTTTCGAGGATGTGCTGTCGTAAGGTTTGTACGGGCATCATGTCTACTCCATGGCTTCCTTTATTCGCTTCCACTCGCTTTAGCGCTTGTATCATATTTTGCCGTTCAAGAATTTGATTCAACATCACCATTTCGTTCCTTTCCGTGATTAGCTTATCTTATTATGCCCATCTGAACTCCACCCTCCGCAAATACCCTCGTGGGATTCACCACTACTTTCTAAGCGTGAGGTTTCTCTGTTTTCTGTGCTATTTCATTCTAGATGGAAAGCCAAGGGCTAATCTCTCTTAATTGTTCAGTCCTTCCGACTGGTTCTAGACCCAATCGTACTATGACCTCTGCTGACTTCTGATGATTCAGCTACTTGTCACCAAGTAGGTTATGAAGGGTACTTCACGTTTCCATCAGACCTCCCCGGGTAAGCACATGCACTTTTACACCATCTATCCGCCTCATTTACTAGGTATGACCTTCGACAGAAAGGACTTTGTTTTGTGTTGCAAACTCATCCAGTCGTAACTAGCCTTGTATGAGATTCGTGTTCCTCGGACCGGTGTTTTGCCTCCAGCTTCCTTCAGATTCCGCGTCACCACGGACACCCTAGCTCTTGGCTAACCTCTACTTCTGTCTTCGGGGTTCGGGACTCGCACCCTATAGTTCATGTGCATGCCGGGCGCACAACAAGGAAATGGGACCTCATTGAGAAGTCCCATTTTGTTTGGGAAAAATGCTCCTGTATAGGTAATCTTCACAGATAGACGTTAGTAATTTATTTTTAGAATAGAATATGTGTCTTTGTGATAAGAGTGCAATTCTCATTAATTTAAATAATTTAACTTGCCTATAAAGGAAATAAACATAAATGATTTTAGTTTTGCACGAATTATTTCGTCAGCTCAAGGAAACTTACCTTATTACACAATAAATAAAAAAACGGAGTGAACTAAAAAGGGATTTAGATATATGGGATCAAGGGAGTAATAGTAACTTTACTGAAGTTTAAATTATTTTTTACTTATGGGATTTCGGAGCATTAAAGTACCTAAAGAATTACTTTCTTTAGATACTTTAATGCCTTTTAAGAAAGGGGGAAAGTGGAGGCGATTATCCCCTAATAAATGAAGTATTCCCTAATATATTTAATTTTTCCTCTGCATTCTTATTCTTAACCTTAAAACCCCGACATATTATTAGATTAAAAATGAGACAAGGTGATTGTTATTTTTAAGAAATTAATAGCTACTCTTATTGGAAGTCTGTTATTAGGAGTTGGTGTGAATGGGTTTCTAGTTCCTCATCATTTAATAGATGGTGGAATCCTTGGGATCGCACTATTACTTCATTATTTTTTTAAATTTCCAACTGGTATTATAATGGTGGGGTTAAGTATCCCTATTTGTATATTTTCCTCAATAAATAAAAAAGAGTATTTTTTTAGTAGTTTGCAAGGCTTATTGGTTTCGTCCTTATTTATTGATTTACTTGTTCCTCTTCGTTCTCAATTTTTTATTCCCCAACTTGCAAGCGCACTAATTGGAGGTGCAATAATTGGAGTTGGTGTTGGTCTAATGCTGCGATATAAGACAAGCACTGGAGGAACTGACTTACTAGCTGAAATTATTTCTGAAACTTTTTCGTTAAATATTGCACTTGTAATCATACTGATAGATGGAATTATTGTGTTGGCATGTCTGGCTTTATTAAAATTAGATACCTTCATTTATTCATGTATAGCTATTACCTCTGTGGGTTTAATAACATCCTTAATTAAAGGAAAATAATTTTTTATTGAGAGTCCCAACAACAAACGTGGAAACATACGCTAAGCAATATCGACATGAAGAAAGCCGATTTTTCCTACGGTGTAGTTAATGGGATGGGAATAATAAGCCTATAAGATTAGTGTTATGATTGTTTTTTTTTAATTACATAAGTCTATTGTTGATGGGTATTTTAAAATTATTAGTTTATATTGCGGAGGAGTTTTATGAGGAAAAAAATTCGCTAATACTAATAGTGTTTTTAAGTACTTTCATTTTAACAATTACGGATCTTATTGGACCATTTAATACTATTGGCTCTGGTACAGCAGCCTTAAAGGAGAAAAATGATGAACTTTACAAAGAAATTAAAGTGTATAGAGAGGAACATAAAATTGAACCGATTGATGCAAAAGTCGATAGAGTGTGGAAGGCAATTCCTGGATACAATGGATTGGATGTAGATATTGAATCTAGTTATAAAAAAATGAAATCAGATGGTAATTTTCACAAAAACAAAGTTGTTTATAAGGAAAAACCTCCAAATGTCCATTTAGAAAATCTAGCACCCATCCCGATTTATAAAGGAAATCCAGAAAAGCCTATGGTGGCGTTATTAATAAATGTTGCTTGGGGTAATGAGTACATTCCAACGATCCTTACCACACTAAAGGAATCCAAGGTGAAGGCGACATTTTTTTTCGATGGTAGCTGGGTTAAAAAGAATCCTGACCTAGCTAAGATGATCTATCGGGAAGGCCATGAAATTGGAAATCATGCTTATAGTCATCTAGATCTTAAGAAGCGATCTAAAAGTGATACCATACAAGAGTTAGAAAAGACGAATGCTCTCATTGAAGAAACCATTGGCATAAAACCGAAGTGGTTCGCACCTCCCAGCGGTTTGACAAACCCTCTGAGGATCTTCCAGTAAGAAGATCCTTTTTTGCTGCTTACTCAATTAATGTACCTTTTTGTTAAGTTAGTATTTTACAATCTTTCTTAGGTAAATACGGTTACTAAAAAGTTTATTTTAGTTTTTATAAATATTCGAATCTTTTCCTCAACGAGGACTATAAACGCTTTCACATGTTCCAGGCGCTGGTTCATAAAAACAATGTTGTTTAAATTGACCAGTAAAAGGTTGGTCATACCATGTTGGAGGACACGGACCATATGGATTAAAGTACCAAAGAGCATATTTCGCTGGGTGATCTCTCCAATATTCCAAATTCTTTCTTGCT
This sequence comes from Bacillus sp. 522_BSPC, assembly GCF_001076885.1. Classification (GTDB taxonomy): domain Bacteria; phylum Bacillota; class Bacilli; order Bacillales; family Cytobacillaceae; genus Niallia; species Niallia hominis. Next base: position 505 of record NZ_JVDT01000146.1, on the reverse strand, counting down.
AATCTTCTTTCAGATTCTCTTGCTCTTTGATAAAATACATTACCTTTTTGAACAGCTTCAAAAGAGTAATTTCCTCCTTGTACGTGAAAAATGACATCTCTAATTGTTCTTAATTCCTTAAAGTCAGCACAATCTGCTACAACACGGTTAACAATGACATTTCCAACATATAGCATTCCTTGTGGTCCTTCGCCTTCAGCTTCTGCTCTCATCATCCTTGCCATTAAATCGACGTCTGCATTTTGGTAAGCTACTCTTGTCATTTTTCCACCTCCAAAATACAGTATGAAAAAAAGCATACATTCATGCCCTTTTTTACAAATATCAAATGAATACTCTATACAAAACTAGTTAACATAATTAGTAGTAGTGCCTTGCCCCCCTGTTGGAGTCTTTTTAACATCGAATATACTTAGTCAGCCGCAGCAGAATTACGGAATATATTGGGATTAATATAGAAGAAATGTAAAACGGACCTCCATTTTTGTTTTTCGATCCATTTCCA
>NZ_JVDT01000145.1 GCF_001076885.1 Bacillus sp. 522_BSPC | reverse complement strand
GGCTCTATAATATTTGTTGGGGTTGTCCTACAATTTGTATGCAAAAAAATACACGCATACATCCAATTCTTTTATACTTGAATTGTCGAGAAACAAGTAAAGAAATGGAGATGCGTGTATATGAATTTTAACATTTCTATTCCAGGATTAAAAGATGTGCTGGTAAAAAACGTAGAAGAAGTAGGAGAATATATTCATGTTTATGTAGAGATGGAGCGTAAACCGCACTGTTGTCCAAAGTGTGGCAGTCAAACCAATCGAATTCATGATTATCGCATTCAAAAAATCAAACATTTGAAGTGGTTTGAACGAAAAACGCTGTTGTTCTATAAAAGAAGAAGATATGTTTGTGCTTGCGGAAAGCGATTCTCTGAAATGAACACGTTTGTAGAGTGTTATCAGCGTAGTACGATCGAATGGAACCAGGCAATTGCAATCAAAGCAATAAAAGGAAAAACATATAAAGAGACGGCAGAAGTTTATGGAACATCCCCAACAACAGTTGTTCGTCGTTTCGATCAAATAGCCAAAGAAGCAATTCATCCGGTCACAGAGCTGCCAAAAGTGATAGCTATTGATGAGTACAAAGGCGATACCAAGGAAGGGAAATATCAATTAATTATAGCTAATGGAATCACAAGAGAACCAATTGACATTCTTCCAAATCGGTATAAAAAAACGATTAAACGGTACCTTCAAAAACATGGAGCGCAAGTACAAATCGTAATCATGGATATGAGTCCATCCTTTAAAGCAGCTGTACAAGAAGCTCTGGGTAAACCAGTTATTGTAGCGGACAGGTTTCATTTTTGTCGATATATTTATTGGGCATTAGATAAGGTTAGGCGACGTGTCCAACAAAACTTTCATGCGTATGATCGTAAGAAGTGTAAGAGAATGAAACATGTCTTTCATAAAGCAAAAGATAAGTTAAATAATGAAGAACGTTGGCTTCTAGAGAGATATCTATCTATGTCGGAAGAATTAAAGCAGGCCTATGAACTGAAAGAAGCCTTTCGAGCATGGTTTACAAGGGCTAAAGAAATTGGAAGCACACAAATTAAGAAGGTCAAATATGAACTCGAACAACTTTTAATAAGATTTAAAACCGAAGGTATTTTAGAGATGTCTGATGTAATAAAGACATTCAAGAATTGGCAGACGGAGATACTCAACAGCTTTGTGTACAATTACTCAAATGGTTTTCTTGAGGGGATTAACAATTCCACCAAAGTAATCAAACGAAACGCATTTGGATTTAGAAGTTTTGAGCGCTTTCGTGCCAAGATATTATTAACACATCAATTTAAGGGAATTGGAATACATGTTGGATAAAAACTAGAGAATGAACATTTGTATGTTTGGAGGGTCTAAGACCTTCCAAACATACAAATGCCACCAAGCTTAAGCGCGGTAGCCTAGTATTTTACCCCAACAATTGACTTAGAACCTTTCCTTCTAAATATCAAACTCTGAAAAATCTTCTGCAATATATGTATTAGGAAATATGCCTCTTGCTTCTCTCAATAGCTGTATAGTTAACGATTGGTCATATCTTGCACTAATATGGGTTAATAGCAGACAATCAACATTAGCCCTTTTCGCTGTTTCGGCAGCTTGTACAGTTGTGGAATGATAATATTCGGTGGCAATAGAAGCTTCTTTTTCAGAAAATGTTGCTTCATGAACCAATATTTTTGCTTCTTTAGCTAATACTTCTGCAGCATTACACGTTCTTGTATCCCCTAAAATAGTAATAATTCTTCCTTTAATATTCGGCCCAAGAAAAGTTTGACTGCTTATGACTGTACCATCATCAAGCTTGAGGTCTTCTCCATCTTTAATTTTTTTATAAATAGGTCCTGGTTTTATCCCATATTCCAATAATTTGACGGTATCTAACTTTCCTGGGCGATCCTTTTCGATTACACGATAGCCAAAGCTTGTTACACCATGCTCTAATATTTTTGCTTCTACCATAAAATCATCGTCTTCAAAGATTACGCCTTCTTCTATCTCCACGACTCGTAGCTCATATTTTAAGTATGTCTGACTAACAGCAAGACTTATTTGTATATAGTCCCTAATTCCTTTTGGTCCATATACTGTCAATGGTGTTTCTCCGCCTTGAAAAGATCTACTCGAAAGAAAGCCTGGCAATCCATAGATGTGATCTCCATGTAAATGGGTAATAAACACCTTCTCCACTCTTCTTGGTTTTATACTAGTATGTAAAATTTGATGCTGTGTTGCTTCTCCACAATCAAATAGCCAAATACTACCCTTTTCTTCTAAAAGCTTTAAAGCAATTGCTGAAACATTTCTCGATTTAGCCGGAATCCCTGCACCAGTTCCTAAAAATTGCAATTTCATGTTTACTCGATAATCCCCTTTCATTTTTCTTCGTTGTACCTAATCCTGCTGTATAAATAAAACCGTATCATTAAATACTAAATCAGAATAGTTGCCTTAAGTATACTTTACAGCTGATGGAATATCCAAATTCCTAAATCTTTTAACTAGTAACTTTTGCTAATCTATTGTAATATCATGTTGGATGAATGAAAAATTTCTGCTGAAAATACAAATAGTAAAAATATTTGCAAAAATTACAAACAAATGTGTTGCCTTATCCTTCAGAAAAAGATAAAATTTTATAACTGTATAGGTACATGTCTTATTTTAAGAAAAATGTACTTTTGTAAAGCAGCAATTTAAAAATTTTCATACATATATAAATGAAATGAGGTACAAGAAAGTGAATGAAAAACAAACATCAAATGCACTTATTATGATCTTCGGAGCTACAGGAGATTTAGCCAATAGAAAGCTTTTTCCATCTCTTTATCGATTGTATAAAAAAGGTAAATTAGCAAATTTCGCCGTGGTAGGTGTAGGAAGAAGAACGTTAACACAAGAACAGTTCAAACAAAATGTTGTTAACTCTGTGTCTGAAGCCATTGCGGGTTCTAAAAATGATGACTTAGAGACATTCGCTTCTTATTTCTGCTATCATTCTCATGATGTTACAGATTCAAGCTCTTATGCGGAGCTAAAAAACATCGCAGATGAATTAGATGTCAAATATAGCTTAAACGGCAATCGTGTATTTTATTTAGCAATGGCACCAGAATTCTTCGGACCAATTGCGATTCATTTAAATCAGGATGGATTAACGGATGTAAAAGGATATAAACGTTTAATCATTGAAAAACCATTTGGACATGACTTAGAATCCGCTAAAGAACTGAATGAGCAAATCCGTACTGCTTTTTCTGAAGATGAAGTATATCGAATTGACCATTACTTAGGAAAAGCAATGGTTCAAAATATTGAAACGATTCGTTTTTCTAATGCGATTTTTGAAAACCTGTGGAACAACCGTTATATCAGCAATATTCAAGTAACCTCAAGTGAAGTACTTGGAGTGGAAGAACGTGGTAGATATTATGAAACAAGTGGCGCACTTCGTGATATGGTTCAAAACCATATGCTACAGATGGTTGCCCTTCTTGCAATGGAACCGCCAATTAAACTTACTCCAGATGAAATTCGCTCAGAGAAAGTAAAAGTTTTCCGTGCAATGCGTCCAATTGAAGTAGAGGAAATGGACAAATACTTTGTAAGAGGACAATACGGCAAAGGATTAGTAGAAGATTTAGAAGTACCAAGCTACCGTGAAGAACAAATGGTTGATCCTAATTCCAATACTGAAACTTTTGTAGCTGGTAAAGTAATGATCGATAACTTCCGTTGGGCTGGCGTTCCATTCTATATCCGTACAGGAAAAAGATTAGAAAGCAAATCAACAAAGATTGTTGTTCAATTTAAAGATATCCCAATGAATCTATATAATCGACCTGATCAAGAGATCACACCAAACCTTCTTGTCATTCATATTCAACCAGAAGAAGGAATCACTTTGCATTTAAATGCTAAAAAAGCAGGACAAAACATGGAAGCAACACCTATTAAACTGAGCTATGCAAATACAGGAATTGCAGGAATAAATACACCAGAAGCCTATGAGAAACTAATTGATGACAGCCTTCACGGTGATGCTACAAACTTTACCCATTGGGATGAAGTTGCGTTATCTTGGAGCTACGTAGATAAAATTTCACAAGCGTGGGAACAAACTCCTTCTACTCAATTCCCAAATTATGCATCAGGGACAATGGGACCAAAAGAGGCAGATGAGTTATTAGAAAAAGATGGCTTCTTCTGGTGGCCGGTCAATCAATTTGAAGTAGATGTTTGCTAAGTAAAACTTTTTCTAGAAACTTTTAAAAAACGTGAATCCTCATTTGAATTCACGTTTTTTTGCTTATCAAAAATGGAATAATAGGAGCTCCTGATGAAAAAAATAAAATTTGCCTTTACTATTTTGCTAGTATTTCTCATATATAATTTACTTGTTTATTACATTGGCTGGAATGGTTATGTATGGCTTAAATCCTTTCAACTGACACCCTACCCAGCTTTCTATATTGGAGCTATTATCCTTTTTTCCTATGCGTATTTTATTAGTCACTTCCTTAAATCAATTACGATCTTTAAAATAATTGGTGCCTATTGGCTAGCTATTTTTGAATATGGACTAATCCTTTTTCCCCTAGCCAATATTAGCTGGTTTATCTTAAAGATGTTGATGGATCCGATGGATGCGACCATAATCATAGGTACTATCACTGCATCCTTACTCTTATTTTTACTTGTTTTTGGAACATATAATGCTTATTCGCCAATTATTAGAACATATAAACTTACTGTAGAAAAAAAACAAGCAAAAAGAGACACTCTACGCATCGCTATGGCTTCTGATATGCACTTTGGCACTTTATCTGGGAAAAGTCATTTAAATCGGCTAGTAACGCAAATAAACAGCCTACAGCCTGATTTAATATTATTACCTGGCGATATCATTGATGACGACCCAATTCCTTTTATGAAAAAGAAGATGGGAGAGCAATTGAAACAATTACATGCTCCATTAGGTATTTATGGTGTATTAGGCAATCACGAGTATTATGGAAAAATGATACCTACGTTTATTAAAGAAATGAACCGCATTGGCATTCACATCTTAATGGATGAAAAAATCACAATCGACGAAACTATTCGTCTAATTGGTAGAAAAGATAAAACAGATAAAGATAGGCTTTCCATTCCTGCACTATTAGAAAATGAGAGCAACCGCCTTCCAATCATCATGATGGATCACCAGCCAGATGAGCTTGAAGCTGCCATGAATGATGGAATTGACGTCATTTTATCAGGACATACACACAGAGGACAAATGGCACCAAATCATCTTATAACTAGAAGAGTATTTGAATTAGATTGGGGATACAAACAAAAGAAGCAACTTCATGCCATTGTTTCCTCCGGCTTTGGATTCTGGGGACCACCAATTAGAATTGGCAGTAGATCAGAGATCGTTTCTATTGAAATTAAATTTACTTAAAACGAGTTAACTATTATTATTTTGAAAAAATAAACACTCTTGTATATGCTGCTGAAAAAATATAGCAGCATATTTTTTATAGTATTTTTTAATTTAAGTAGGTAGAAGAAATGATTGGGTGCGGAAAATTTCTATTTGATGATACGCTTGATGAACACACTTTTCTCTTTCCAGCTCGTCTTTTGGTTTTCATTCCCTTGATAAATGCCACTATACCCTCAACTTCCGCTATACCCCTTTTATCATTCCCCTAATTTATGCACCTTCACCGTTGATATATCATTCAGTTTATTTAATCCCAACAAAAAAAACACACCACAATTAAAAGTGTGATGTGTTTTAACATATTTCTTATTTTTCCATCCAGTTTGTATGGAAAATTCCTTCTTTATCAAGACGCTCATATGTGTGTGCACCGAAGTAGTCACGTTGCGCTTGTAATAAGTTTGCTGGTAAAGTTGCTGTACGGTAGCTATCAAAGTATGATAATGCTGCTGCAAAGCTTGGTACAGGAATACCGTTTAAGACAGCACCAGAAATTACTTCACGTAATGCTGCTTGATAGTTTTCAGTGATTTCACTGAAGTATGGATCCAATAATAGGTTTTTCAATTCTGGATCACGGTCATATGCATCTTTAATTTTTTGTAAGAATTGAGCACGAATAATACAACCACCACGGAAAATCATAGCGATTTCTCCATAGTTTAAGTTCCAATCGTATTCGTCAGATGCTTCTCTCATTTGTGCAAAACCTTGTGCATATGAAACAATCTTACTTAAGTAAAGTGCTTTACGAACAGATTCGATATATGCTGCTTTATCGCCTGTAAATGGTTTGATTTCTGGACCTGTAAGTACTTTGCTTGCTTTTACACGTTCGTCTTTCATTGCTGAAATAAAACGAGCAAATACAGATTCTGTAATCATTGGAAGTGGAACACCTAAATCTAGGGCACTTTGGCTTGTCCATTTACCAGTTCCTTTTTGACCAGCAGTATCTAAAATTAGATCTACTAAAGGCTTACCTGTTTCTTCATCTATTTTAGTGAAGATGTCTGCAGTAATTTCGATTAGGTAGCTATCAAGCTCTCCTTTATTCCATTCTGCAAATACTTCATGAAGTTCTTGCGCTTCTAATCCTAGAACATGCTTCATGATAAAGTATGCTTCACAGATTAATTGCATATCTCCATACTCTATACCGTTGTGGACCATTTTAACATAATGGCCAGCACCATCTGGACCGATATAAGTAGTACAAGGCTCATCATTAACTTTTGCAGAGATATCACGGAAAATAGGAGCAACCAATTCATATGCTTCTTTTTGACCACCAGGCATGATAGAAGGACCTTTTAAAGCGCCTTCTTCTCCACCAGAAACGCCTGTACCAATAAAGTGAATACCAAGTTCACTTAATTCTTTGTTACGTCTTTGTGTATCTTTAAAGAATGTGTTACCACCATCGATAACAATATCCCCTTTATCTAATAAAGGTTTTAATTGCTCGATTGTAGCGTCTGTAGCTGGACCTGCTTTTACCATTAGCATAATTTTACGTGGAACTTCTAAAGATTGTACAAATTCTTCTAACGTATATGTTCCAACAATATTCTTGCCTTCTGATTCTTTAAGCATTTCTTCTGTTTTTTCTTTTGAACGGTTGAAAACGGAAACAGTATATCCTCTGCTTTCGATGTTCATCGCAAGGTTTTTGCCCATGACCGCTAAACCGATTACACCAAATTGCTGTTTTGTCATTTTTTCCTAACGTCCCTTCTAAACTATGTATCCTTTATAGTAGAATTCACTTAACTTTAGCAAGATTTTTTAAGTTATGCAACTAAAATGCAACTACTTTTCCGGTTTATTTCAAAAAAATTTTTTTATTAAAAATAACCGAACTAAAATTTCTTTCCTTGTAGAAAATCTTTATTGAAGCTAGTCAGTGTACCGATATTTTCTTCCTTTTTTGAAATATTATTTTTTTCAGATGCTGGTTCGATTATGGATGAGCCATATTTTTCTTTTAGCTTATCAATAGCAGTCCAGAGAGGTTCTTTTTCTGCGTCCTTTTCAAAAGAAAAGAGATCCAGTTGTTTTACTACAATATTATTGTCTATTAAATCTCCTGCTGTTATTCCGAGTAAGCGGACTGGATTTCCATCCCATGCTGAAATAAAAATCTCTTTGCTTAATTGATGTATCTCTTCTTCTGTTTTAATTGGATTTGCTAATTTTTTGCTTTTGGAATAATTTTTACGGTTTCCGTAACGAATCGTGACAGTAACATGATTAGCATGCACATGCTTTCTTTTCATACGCGTAGCAACTTTATTTGCTAGTGTTTCCAAAACTTGAAATAATTCTTGTTGATTCTTTACATCACGAGGCAAAGTAGTAGAATTCCCAATGCTTTTAAATTCATTAGCTGCTTCCGGATCGACTGCCCGGTTATCTTCTCCATTGGCTCTTTCCTTTAAGCGAATACCATTAATGCCTATTGTTGCTTTTAGTGGAATGGATTGAGCCATCGCCAAATCTTGAATGGTTTGGATACCAATTGCCCTTAGTTTTTCCCCTGTTTTTTTTCCTATACCATGCATTTCTTCTACTTCCATTGGCCAAAGGATTTGTGGAATGTCCCGCTTTCTTAAAATGGTGATACCCATCGGTTTTTTTAGATCAGATGCCGTTTTGGCGAGAAATTTATTTGGAGCAATCCCAATACTGCATGGTAAATCTAAGCGTTCATAAATTCGTTTCTGGATTGTTTTTGCAATGTAAATCGGGGTTCCTAACTCATGACAATTCGTAATATCAACATAGCCTTCGTCGATGGAAACTGGCTCAACGATATCCGAGAATTCATGGAGAATTTGAAACATGGCAAGGGATGCCGTTCGATAACGATCAAAATTTGGAGGTAAAACGATTAAATCCGGGCATTTCTTTTTTGCTTCCCATAAAGGCATGGTTGTTTTTACTCCAAATTTTCTTGCTTCATAGCTACAAGTGACGATTATACCTCTGCGCTCTTTTTCATTCCCCGCAATTGCCAGTGGTTTCCCCTTTAACTGTGGATTATAGGCCATTTCTACAGATGCATAAAAACTGTTCATATCTACATGTAGTATAACTCGTCCCTTTTTTGGATAAAATTCTTTCATCTTACCTTCACCATTCTTTTGATCATTATAGATTATTTAATACATTTATCCTTCTGGAAGAAATTAAGCAGGCTGATTTTTCATATAGTCTTTAATTTCTCTTACCCCATCTAATGTTTCAATCAAAATAGTAGGGTCCAACATTAAAACCAAACGTTTTTCTAAATTAAGAACTCCTGTTATATATTCTGTTTTCTGATATGCAGAGATTCCGACCTCTTTAATAACCTCTTCTTTAATATCAATGATTTCCTTCGCGTCATGGACAATCATGGCAAAAGAAATATCCTCTGTTCTCACCACAATTAATTTATTTGTTTCATTTTCTTCTGTCCTTTGATTATATAATACCATCTGTAAATCAATAACAGGAATGAGCTCGTCTCTTACTTTTCTTATCCCTTTCACAAAGGAAGGCAATTGAGGAACAGGTGTAATTTGTTCTTCTTTCTCAATCGATATCACATAAGAAACATCTATTGAATATTCGCCGCTAGCAACTTTAAAAATAACAACCTTCTTCTCTTCCATCTATATTCCCCCAAAATTAGTATGTACAGTAGTATTTTCCTATAAAAATATTTTCCTCTGTTTTCTAAATAAATGCAAGTAAAATAGAAACATTTGTTTCGATATATATACAAAAAAAGAGTGAATCCTAAATTAGGACACACCCTTACATAACCTTGATTATTTACCTGTTACTTCTTCAATAATAGCTAGTACCATCTCAGCCAATTTATTTAATTCTTCAATTGGCATCTTTTCATTTGTTGTATGAATATCTTCATATCCTACCGCAAGATTAACTGTAGGAATGCCAAAACCGCAGATTACGTTGGCATCACTACCTCCGCCGCTTTGTTGTAATTCACAGCTTCTGCCAATTTTTGCAGCGGCTTTTTTAGCCACTTCCACGACATGGTCACCTTCACCGAATTTAAAACCTGGATACATTATATCCACTTCTACAATAGCTTCTCCACCCATTTCTTTAGCAGCTGACTCAAATGCATCCTTCATTTTAGCAACTTGTGCAAGCATTTTATCTTCTACTAATGAGCGTGCTTCTGCAAGAATATCTACATGGTCGCAAACGATATTTGTTTGTTTTCCTCCAGCGAAACTGCCGATATTGGCTGTTGTTTCTTTGTCTATACGACCTAAAGGCATTTTTGCTACCGCTTTAGAAGCAATCGTAATAGCAGAAACTCCCTTTTCAGGTGCCACGCCTGCATGAGCTGTTTTCCCTAGAATCGTTGCTTTGACTTTTGCTTGTGTTGGTGCAGCTACAACGATATTTCCTACTTTACCATCACTATCTAATGCGTAGCCGTATTTTGCTTGAATTAATTTTGGATCAAGTGCTTTTGCTCCTAATAATCCAGATTCTTCTCCTACTGTGATGATAAATTGAATGGTTCCATGAGGAATATTATTTTCTTTAATTACAGTAAGTATTTCAAGCATAACAGATAAACCAGTTTTATCATCTGCCCCAAGTATTGTCGTGCCATCTGTTACTATGTATCCATCTTTAATGGACGGTTTTACTCCAACTCCAGGAACTACTGTATCCATATGAGAGGTGAAGTAAATCGGATCAACATTTTCCTTTGTTGCCGGCAGTGTACAGATTAAATTACCTGCACCGTGACCTGTAATCGCAGTAGTATCATCCTCGAATACTTCTAAACCTAGCTCTTCAAATTTCTTTTTTAATACAATACTAATTTCTTTTTCAAACTTTGTTTCCGAATCAATTTGTACTAGTTCTAAAAATTGATTTAATAAACGCTCTTGATTAATCATTTTTTGTTCCTCCAAAAATTAGTGACATTATTAGTATACGCTTATAAAAATAGAACATCAAATGAAAATCACAGGGATAATTATTTTGATTTTCATGTAGATATGAAAATTTCGGACGGAATATCTACCTTTATTTTTAAGAATAGATCTGTATTTTTAAAGAGGCTGGGACAAATCTAAATAACTAATCTTTAAAGACGA
>NZ_JVDT01000144.1 GCF_001076885.1 Bacillus sp. 522_BSPC | reverse complement strand
TGTTAAATAAAAATAAAGTTTGCAGAATGAGAAAAAAGTCTGCTTAAGAAGAAAAAAGTTTGCTTAAAGTCTCGTGGGTGTATCCAGAGTATGGGTATATTCACGAGGCTTTTTTATGTTTATTGTGGGCTACCAAAGGGTTTTCGAGAGGGACAAGGTGACACTTACGGGCTGGGTAATACCGTATAGGTCATCGCCCATAAAAAAATAAATATATAAATAATTAGGCAGAGGTCAAGTGGTAAGTATGGGGAATGACGGTGGTACAGGGGAAACCGTAAGATATAGTAGTGTGCCTCATCTTTCAAGGGAAGCGCACGTCCAGTAACGTGTAACAAGCCCCAAGCAAGGTCCTCGCCCTTAAAAATAAATATATATAAATAAATAGGTATGGGCCACGAGGTAAGTATGGGAATGGCGGTGGTACAGGGGAAACCGCAAGGTATAGTAGAGTGCTTCCTCTTTCAAGAGAAGTCCACGTCCATGAAGGTACACCATGCTTCAGACTTAAGCACTCGCCCATAAAAAAATAAATAATAATAAAAATAAATAATTATGTATGGGTAACGTGGAAAGTATGGGATTGACGGTGGTATATGAGAAACCGTAAGGTGCTATGTATGAGGCCGATGGGTTAAAGGTATCTTCGATACCTCATTTATTGGCGAGGTGCGAATATCATTACTGAAACACCCACTAAACAGATACCAGCATCTATCCAATCGTATAAATAAGGTATACCCCATCCTCAAATACGGAAGGACTCCTCCATAGCAGCATATACTCCGCATGGGAATGCTCGAAATGTAGTAATTACCACCTTATTACGCCAAGTCAACTCCTCCGAAAACACCCCATTAATGGCTTATCTTCTCTTAACCATAGCCAATTAAGATCCCCCTCCACCAATTTCGGCAATTCCAACAAATTTAAAAAGTACAATTGCATAGGCACCTCATTAGAAGGCAAGAATCGGTTATGGTACAGGGGGCACCGTTAGGTGCCCTAATTGGGTTTTGGTCACTCCTCTAGATGGTGATCTCTCCACTATGTTTAAGCAAACTTTATTCTTATCTTTTTTATTTTTAGAATTACTTTTCTGCTGAAAACGGGCAAATCTTTGAGCAAACTTTATTCTCATTAAAAAAGTTGGGTAATGCCTTTGAAGTCATATGTGGCAAGGGGTGAACGTGATTCCTCGCTTCTGCAAACTTTATTCTAATTTAACACTTGGTACAGTGCAATTGTTACTGTACCAAGGTTTTTAATTTTTAACAAAATAAATGCAGATTTTGTCTTCACCCAAAAAACTCGTTCCTAACCAAAAAAACTCGGTTCAGGACAAAAAAAGTCGGTAGAGTAGAAACAAGGGTTAAGGAAGAAATAGGAAGTATAAGAATGTGAATAAAATTGAAAAAAGCCAGAAGGAATAAGGGTTTTCGAGCCTTTATTCCTTTTTCTTTTCCCCTAAAACCTAATCCCTTAACACTACTCTAGAACGACTTTTTTAGTCCAAAATGGTTGTAAAATCTGAACAAAAATTAGATGAATATGGGGAAAATGCGGGAACGACTTTATTAGGTGGGGAATATTGGAAAATGGCCAATTCGATAAACCTATATACTTATTGATTCACAGCAAACATCATGGCTTATTCAAGAAGCTCAATTAAAGAAACTAAGGTACAGATTAGAAGTAACTGTTAGTATAGTTAAAGTACCCTATAAGATTATATGAGATAGTAATAATATCGAAATGTTCTCTAGAGCATCTTTCATTTCTTATTTTAATGAGGTGATTACGTGGACCATGTTGAGTACAAAGCATATTTGAAGCAGCAATATTCCCATGAGATTCGACCGTTACAATCAGTTAATGACGTTATCTCCGCATTTCAAAAAAAATTAGATATTGTCGAAACAGAATTATCAGAATCCGAAGCTATTTTCTTAAAAATGACAATGCTTAACTATATTAATGTACACAAAAACGACCCTATAAAATCTAACTTGGATAACTTAAATTTCATTTCGTATGAAGTAGTAAGAAATGAAAAAAGTGATCATTACTACAATCATATGGGGATTACATCTGATAATGAAAGAATACTTGTCATTATTGAATCCCAGTTAAATGCAATAACCTCCAATTACGAAGAACTAAAAGTTGATATGATTATTGAACGTGGAATCGACACACCTCATGTTAATCAAGAAACATCTGAGTTTTTTGCATATCTAATGCTTTTTGATTCTCATAATGAGAATCATTGACTCCGACAGGAGATAAAAAGATAAGATTTTACAGAAAAGTGAAAGAGTTACAGGAAAATTAATTCTCGATTTTAAGAGTCTATTCTATGGACTCTTTTTTTGGGGGATCTCCAAGAGCAAAATTAAAAATGAAGAATTTTAGGTTATATAATTGTTCTAGAAAAGGGCGTGATTGTGGAGAAATACATAGAAAATGATCAAACTTTTTTATAAAACCGAAACTTAAATCTGTTGGATAAGAATCAATTTTGATCAATCTTTTTTCAAAATTGATTCTTTTATTTATCGTAAAACGCTGGCTTGGGAGGTATTTTTGATTAAACTTTATTTTAAAGCAACA
>NZ_JVDT01000143.1 GCF_001076885.1 Bacillus sp. 522_BSPC | reverse complement strand
AAATTAGAGATTGTTCGTCTTTAAAGATTAGTTATTTAGTTTTGGCCCAGCCTCTTGTTAATTAAATTTCTCAAGTCCATTTAGCAACTACTCCTGGCATCCAGGGGCTACTCCTAAACTGCTGCCCTCTGCATTTCTTTTTAAAAATCAATCATAGCTCCTCTTTCATCAAAAACGGAACTCGGATTCCAAGCTACTTCCCAAAGATTATTTTCTGGATCTGCAAAATAAGAGGTTCTGCCGCCCCAAAAAGCATCACTTGGCTCTCTAAGAATTTTCCCGCCTGCCATTCTCACCTTTTCCATAACACTATCTACTTCCTCTGCTGCATTTACATTGATTGCAAAAGTAACTCCCCTAAAGCCTTCGATCGGACTTTGAAGCTCCACCCCAGCATCCTTCGCCAATTCCTCTAAAGGAAACAATGTTAAGAAAACACCAGCGGTCTTAAAAACAGCATATTCATCTGAGCTAGCTTCCGTTTCCTCCCATCCTAGAAGTTGATAAAACTTACGCAATTCTGGTAATCTCAAAGCTCCTAATGTTAGCAATGAAACCCTCTGTGGAACCATACAAATCCCCACCTTCTTCCTATTTTTTATTTATAAGTTCGCTGGTTCTGCAAGATTTTCCTTTAAAAATATTTCGCTATTAAAACAGGCTTCTTATTACTAAACAGAGCGAAAATCATCCCAATAAAGAAGAATAGAAGACTGCTGACTAAGCCAATCTCTATTTTCCTTGCTCTATTTCAAAGTATACGGAGAATTTCGTGCCCTTCTCGCTTGTCTGAACATTTATTCTTGCCATATGACGTTCTGCTATTCGATAACATACTGCAAGTCCCAGTCCTGTACCATTGTCCTTGGTTGTAAAAAAAGGCGTTCCTAGCTTCTTTAATATTTCCTCATCAATCCCATTACCGCTATCGATAATTTCCAACACAAAATGCTTTCCTTTACAGAATGTTCTTATTGTAAGAATTCCTTCTGTCTCCATTGCCTCTAATCCATTTAATGCAAGGTTAAGTAAAAGCTGCCGTATTTCTTTCTCATCCAAATAGAGTTCTGGACAAACTCCTAATTGAAGATTAACCTTTTTTCCTGTCAATAAGGCCTCTGCATTAATTAATGGATATATGATTTCAATAATTCTATTTAACGAATATCGCCTCTTATCACTCGTCTTGTTTTTAGCTAACGTAAGGAATTCCTTGATTATCTTATTAGCTCGATCCAATTCATCAATCATTAATTCCATATGTTCTAATGACAGATTAGATGGATTAGATTTTCCAATTTGTAAAAATCCATGAACTGTTGTCATTGGATTTCTAATTTCATGTGCGATGCCCGCGGCCATTTCTCCGACTAGATTTAATTGATCTAGCCTTGCCATTTCTTTTTCTAAAGCCAATCTTTCTGTTATATCATTTAATACAATTAATACACAATTATTATTCTTAATTGTTATTATTTCGGTGGATAATAACCCCTGCTTTTGTTCTCCATTCTTTATCGTGAAAATGACTCTTTGATTTTTTAAAGGGAAATGCCAATCTTCCTCATGAAAGTTCTCTTCTATTCCATTTACATCTTTGAAAATCTTCCAATGATAGCCGTCTTGCTTTAGCTCCTCCATCGTATAACCTGTACTCTTTACCCAATTTTTATTTACAGCAATAAATGCAGGCTCTTCCATGGAGCGTATTGCCATCAAGCATGGACTTGCTTCAAATATTTGCCGAAAACGTCCTTCCGAAAGCATTAGATCATCTGTTACCTTCGATTTTTCTTCACGTTCTCTATGTAGCTTATGATTCATGGATAGCAGTTCTAGCGTCCTTTCTTCCACGGCATGTTCTAGTTGATCCACTTGTTGCTTTCTTAAGCGTTCTACCTCTTTTCTTTCGGAAATATCACGAATCGTACACACAAATAGTTGGTAATCTTCAACCATTGCGTCCCCAATATATAGATCAACAGGAAAAACAATATTATTCTTTCGCTTAGCTTTTGCCTCTATCATTCTACCAATAAAATTTGGAACTAACATATCAAAGGTAATAGGTGTCTCTATAGAAACCTCTGATTCAATCGAATGTAAAAGCACTTCAATAGAAGAACCGATTAAATCTTCTTCTACATAGCCAAACATTCTTCTTACACTTGGATTTACACTAATAATTGTTCCTTCTTCATCAAAAGTAACAATCGTATCCTGCAATGCTTTCTGTAAGATTGAAGAAAAGACTGCATTTTTAGTTAAATCCATTTTGGTTATTCTTAGTTCCTTATTCATTTTGTCCAATTCAGATGTTGTTTGCCAGTTCATCTCATGGAGGCTTTTCGTATGGCTTTCATAGATTTGAACAAACTGAGCCACTTTGCTTTTCAACGCTTCTGGATTAAATGGCTTTACAATATAATCAATGGCACCTACTTGATATCCTTGCATAATATGTTGCATATCTTGACTGATAGCGGTAATAAAAATAATAGGTATATGACGGGACTTTTTTCGTTCTTTAATCAATTTTGCTGTTTCAAACCCATTTAGCCCTGGCATTTGGACATCTAACAAAATAACGGCAAAATCATATGTCAAAATGAATTTTAAAGCTTCTTCCCCTGATTTTGCAAAAACTAAATGATACTGAGAATTGTTTAACACTGCTTCTAACGCTAAGAGGTTTTCTTGTAAGTCATCTACCATTAAAATATAGATTGGTTCCGATACTGAAGCAGATAGATTTTTCTTTTGTTCTATAGATTGAGCCGAATATTGCATAATTATATTTGAGCCTCCTATCTATTAACAAGCCATTTACTAACATTACTTGAATATCAGTATCGTCCTTCTATTCTTTATAAAGCCAAACTTGAATTAGCGAATATAACTGTTCCAAATTTACTGGTTTACTAATATAATCAGATGCACCTGCTTCTATACATTGTTCTCGATTATGTTTCATCGCTTTTGCAGTTATTGCAATAATGGGCAATGTTTTAAAATCCTCCTTTTTTCTTATGATGGAAATAGCTTCTAAGCCGCTCATTTCAGGCATCATAATATCCATTAATACAAGATCAACGTCTGGATTTGCTTCTAAAAGACTTATGCCATCCCTGCCATTTTCCGCATAAAGGATATCAATATTGTACTCTTCCAATGCAGCATGGATGGAAAAAATATTACGGATATCATCATCTATAATTAATACCTTTTTCCCTTTCAGATTAGCATTCTCATTAGAATGGATTATATCGATCACTTCTTCTTTGGCTGCAGCAGTCTGTTGGTAGCTCTCTTCCTTTAGCAATCTCTCATTAAGTAATACCGCATCCTTCTGTTTTTGGCCCATTGTAGGTAAATAGATAGAAAAAGAACTTCCCATCCCTTCCATACTGATTGCCTCCAATCTACCTCCTAGCAAATGAGTAATTTCCTTACAGATTGACAACCCCAGACCTGTCCCCCCATATCTTCTGCTAATTGTTCCATCAGCCTGCTTAAAAGGCTCAAAGATTATATCCATTTTCTCCTTTGGAATTCCAATCCCAGTATCCTTTACGGTGAAGGATACTACGCCTTCATTAGCATTAGCTAACTTAGTAGAATTTTCCAATCGAATAGACAATTCTACCCTTCCCTTTTCCGTAAATTTAAAAGCGTTTGACAATAAATTTTTTAATACTTGGTTCAGACGATGGGCATCTGTTTCAATAAAAGTGGGAACCTCTTTCGCCATTTTTATTGAAAAATCAAGTTTTTTCTTATTAGCAATAGGAGCAAATTGGTTTTTCAGACAACCTTGAATTTCCTCCATCTTTACTGGTTCTACTATTATTTCCATCATGCCTGTCTCAATTTTTTCTAAATCCAATATTTCATTGATCAATCTTAATAATTCATTTCCAGAAAAATAAATGGTCTGCAAATATTGAATTTGTTTCGCATTTAAATTTTCATTTTCTTTTTCCACTAACATTTGTGATAAAATTAGCATGCTATTTAAAGGGGTTCTAAGCTCATGAGACATATTTGCCAAAAACTCAGATTTATATTGGGAGCTATAGACTAACTGTTCCGCTTTTTCCTCTAACTCTTTCCCTATTTGCTCAAGGTCTGCATTTTTCTCCTCTGAAACTCGATATTGTGTCTGTAGCTCCTCATTAATCGCCATTAATTCCTGCTGTTGAGCCTGTAACTCTTCTGATTGACTTTGCAGCTCCTCTGTTAAACGTTGCTCATCCTCTAATAATCGCTTAACTTCCAGTCGATTGATAATCCCATGAATGGATATACCTAAATATTCCACCACCTCTTTAAGTAAGCGTTGTTGAACAGGTCTAAAATATTGTAAAGAGGCAAGTTCCACAATGGCTAATACTTTTCCTTCATAGGAGATCGGATGAATAAGAACTTGTTTTGGTTCTGCTTCTCCTGAACCAGATTTAATCTTTATGTATTCTTTCGGAATGTCTATTAAACTGATACTTTTATTTTCCTTCGCTGCTTGTCCTACTAATCCTTCTCCTAGCTGTATAATCGGGGACCTTCCTTGGTCATGGAAGGCATATTGAGCTATTTCTTCTAGATAGTGCGCTTGTTCCTGTTTATTTATTTGATAAAAGATTCCATATTGTGCTCCAACTACTGGTGTAATCTGACTAATAAAATAATCAGCAAGCGACTCCATTGTTTCTACCATTGAAAAACCTGTTGTAATTTCTGCCAAACGTGAATCTAACCAGCTTTTTTCTTCTGCTTTTGCCCTGCTTTCTATTTCATCTTTGGAATACTTTTCTAAAGTCGTTACCATTTCATTAAAAGCACGCGCAATTTCTCCTACTTCATCCTTTGAATCAATTTCTAATCGAGGAAATTTTATTCCCTTTTTATAAGAGACACCAGACATGACAGTTGTGACTTTATTTAAGTTTCTTGTTAACCCTCTTATTAAATAAATGGCAATAGCAATACTGCTAACAACTCCGACAATTATATAAATATATGTCATCACTACAACGATATCGTAGGTTTTCTTTGAACTTTCTAGATCATCTTGCATATCTTTAAGCTGTATCGAATATAAGGAGTTAGCAATTTCTAACAGCCTATTTTTTTCATCATTTTCTCTAATCCAAAAATCCGAATCCATTTTTTTGTCTTCTGCTTCCACTATTTGCTGACCCTTTTCTTCAAAGACATCATAGATGGTTGAAAACTGGACTAATAATTCCTGCGTTTCTTCTCTTTTGTCTTGATCTATCAAGAAATTATACGCTTTATTTATTTCCTTACGTGTTTCTTCCATTTGACTAATTGTTCTATCATTTAAATCTATAGACGATTGCGAGGACAATTCATAGATTTCTCTACTTAAGTTATTAATTTCATTTTTTAAAATATATGCAGCATCTATTCTTTCTGTCTTATCAGTAACAAGTACATGCATGTTGTCATTTTGCTGCCGAAGCATACCCATAAGTACAATAATTAGAATGGTAATTAAAACAAAGATAATTCCTAAACCAAAATAAAGCTTTGTACTAAATCTCATGTATCCTCCTATTAATCTACCAATTTAAATGAGCGCCATGTTTAAACTGGTCGGGATTTTTTTAAAAGTTATGAAAATAATACCATTATACAAAAATTATATGTTAAACGGGACAAGGATACAATATGATAATTGGATGAAACTTGAAGCCACTAGAAGAACGATCAAATGTTAGGAGCGCAGTAAAGTCTACTTCCTAGAATGGGGGCAGTGCTTCAAACAATATAACTGCCTGTCCAAAAAAGCATATAAAAAAAAACCCTAAACCATCTCATTTGGTTAGAGGTTCAAGAGCTTTTTATAGTAAATATGTCGTAATTCACCTGAATCTTTATAGGCATTATCTAATATTTCTTCTAAGATTGCATGGGAAACTTCAGGAGGAAGTGATTTTTGCTTTAAAAGGTTTCGAACCTCATATAAAAAGTCAATATACGCAATATAGTTATCATCATACTTCTCTTGCCATACTTCCTTCATTCTTTTAGCCAATTTTGGACTGGCACCATTCGTAGAAACACTTAAATGTAATCGCCCTTTTTTAAAGCTAGCTGGGATTTGACAATTTCCCTCTTCATAGGCAGATGCATCATTTACTAAGCTGATCGATTTAAGTCTTTGCGTGATACGGCGATTTTCTTCCACCTCATTTGTTGCAGCAATGGTTAGAAAAGCATGGGAAAAATCTTCTTCAACTGCTTTTCTTTGAATCAGCTTTATTTTCTCACCTTTTGAAAGCTCTTCTATTTCGCTGCATGCTTTAGGACTGATTACCGTCACCTTGGCTTCTTCCTCTAAAAGCATCATTACCTTTCGATAGGCAATCTTGCCGCCACCAACTACCACACAATGCCTATCTTTTAGCTCAACTAGTAATGAGATCATATTCATTACCTACCATCATTTCATCTATTCTCTCTTTTAATATCCCTGCTATTAATGGGTCATAGCCTAAATAAGGAGCGAGGACGTATTCTTTATCGATACTCTTTATTTTATTTATTGTTTTTTCCATCGATTTCATTAAAACTCCGGTAAACAAAAGATATGGAATAACTAACACATGGCGATAGGAAGATTGGTCAGCCATTTGAAGCGCTTCTTCAAAGCTAGGCTGTGCAGCAGTTAAATAGCAATCCTGTACAACAATTCGGTCTACTTCCGTTTCAATTAGGGAAGCGATTTTGCATAGATCCCGTTTTACATCTGGGTCACTGCTGCCACGCCCAACAAGAATAACAAGTACTTCCTCCTTTGTTTTCTTATAAATAGATGTACGTTTAATCTTATCTGCAACAATTTCAACCATTTGAGGATGAACACCGATTGGTTTGCCATATTTTATGTGAACATCGGGATATTCTATCGAAAGTTTTTCTAATATTTCCGGAATATCTTTTTTAGCATGTGCTGCCGTGAGAAGCAACACAGGGATGATATAAACAGTAGTGGCTCCTTTTTCAATACAATTTCGAAACCCCTCTTCTATGGAAGGCTCCGACAATTCTAAAAAGGAGTATTCTTGTATCCCTTTAAATTCATTGCTCTCCATACACTTCTTTACAAAGGAGATAGCCTGCTCACTGGCTTCCTTTACCCTGCTTCCATGACAGATATATAATATTGCCTCCACTATAAAACCACCTCTTTTGGCATGTCCTCTCCGAAGCTTTCTTCAAACCATTGGATTTTCTCTCGCATTTTTACTACCTCTCCAATGACAATCATACATGGATTTTCAATTTTCCCTTTTACCGCATCTTCTATCATATGCTGCAAATCCGTTACAATCGTCTTTTGCTTTAGAGTTGTCCCCCAATTTATTAAAGCTACAGGGGTTGTGCTATTTTTTCCAAAAGAGAGCAGCTTTGACTGAATAGATGGAAGATTTTTTACTCCCATATAGATAGCAAGGGTATCAATTTGCGAAAGTGCTTCCCATTTTATATGGTCTTCCTCCCCATTTTTCATATGCCCTGTTACAAAAGCAAAGGAGGATCCATAATTACGGTGCGTCACCGGAATACCTGCATAGCTTGGTGCAGCAATGCCTGCTGTAATTCCTGGCACAATTTCAAAGGGAATCTGATTTTTGGCTAATTCTTCCGCTTCTTCTCCTCCCCGTCCAAATACAAATGGATCTCCACCTTTTAGCCTTGTCACTGTCTTTCCTTTTTTGGCATGCTTAATTAGTGTTTGATTAATCAATTCCTGCTTCATAGCGTGGTGATGGGGAAGCTTGCCACAATAAATCAGTTCTGCCTTAGGTCTTGCATATTCTAATAACTCTCGATTTACTAAGCGATCATATAAGATAACATCTGCATTTTTGATACACTTTAGTCCTTTTACCGTTATTAAATCTGGATCTCCTGGTCCTGCGCCAACTAGATATACTTTCCCCATTTTATCCACCCTTCTCGTTGTTTCTCTTAGGTTAATGAAAAGAGGGGAAAGGAAATACCAATGAACGGATAGTTATCCCACAGACCACGCCCAGGTTTCTCCTTTTCCCTACATTAAGAGATGTAATATTCTTTTTCTTTTAAATATTGTACGATTTGTTCCACACACTCATCAATAGAATATTTTTCTGTATCCACTACTATTTCGGGATGAACGGGCTCCTCATATGGAGAACTAATCCCTGTAAAATCTTTAATGATGCCTTTCCTTGCCTTCTCGTACAAGCCTTTCGGATCCCTTGCTTCACAAGCCTCTAAAGAACACTTTATATATACTTCAATAAACTCGTTTTCTTCTAATAAAGCTCTAACCCTATCACGATCTTCACGAAATGGAGAAATGAAGGCAGTTAGTACTACATGCCCACTATCTACAAAAAGCTTACTTACTTCTCCAATCCTTCTGATGTTTTCTTTTCGATCCTCATCAGAAAATCCTAAGTCTTTATTAATTCCAAAACGAATATTGTCTCCATCTAGGACATAGCTATTTGTCTGATCGTCAAATAATCTTTTGGCGACAGCATTTGCAACCGTCGATTTTCCAGAGCCAGATAACCCTGTAAACCATAGGACATAGCTATGATGCTTATTTTTTTCTCTTCTATCCTTTTTTGTTACAGCATGATCATGCCATGTGATATTTGTACTTTGGCTCAAAACGTTCTCTCTCCTTTAAGAATGGATTTCTTGTTTTTGTAACCCTTTGATTAGCACTTCCACTACTTCTTTACGGCTAAATGTACTTGGTGGAATTTCTCCGTTTCTTAAAAGTTCACGAACCTTTGTACCAGATAAAATTTCATGATGTTCACTACCGTGTGGGCAAGTCTTTGTAGAAGCCATGTTTTCACATTTCTTACAATAGAAACTATGTTCAAAGAATAAAAGATTAATGCCTAGCTCATCTTGGGTAAATTGAGCAAAGATTCTTTGTGCATCATATGTTCCATAGTAGCTTCCAACTCCTGCATGATCACGACCTACAATAAAATGAGTACAGCCATAGTTCTTTCTTACCATCGCATGGAACACCGCTTCTCTTGGGCCTGCATAGCGCATAGCAGCTGGAAATACAGCTAAGAAAACACGATCTTCTGGATAGTAGTTTTTCAATAGGACTTGATAGCTTTCCATACGAACATCTGCGGGAATATCATCAGACTTTGTTTCTCCTACCAATGGGTTTAAAAATAGACCATCGACAATTTCAAGCGCTGATTTTTGAATATATTCATGAGCACGGTGAACTGGATTTCTTGTTTGGAACCCTACTACTGTCTTCCAGCCCTTTTCCGCAAACACAGCTCTTGTTTCTGCTGGATCTAAGTAAAAACTACTAAAATCTGTTTTATCTACTTTCTTTACTAGTTTAATTGGTCCGCCAAGATAAATATTTCCTCGGTCAAACATTTTCTTAACACCCGGATGTGCTAAATCATCTGTACGGTAAACAGATACTGCCTCTTTATCTTTATCTGGAATGTAAATATCCTCTACTGTCAGTACACCATACACTTCTCCTTGATATACTAATTTAACTGTATCGTGAAGATTAATAGATTCTGATTGTTCCTGTGAAATAGGTAATGTAATAGGAATACTCCACACTTCTCCAGTAGATAAGTGCATATTTTCCACAACTGCTTCATAATCTTTTTGTGATAGAAATCCGGTTAGCGGGCTATATGCTCCGTTTCCAATTAGCTCCAGATCACTAAGTGCAACCGTGTCAATTTCTAGTTCTACCTTTAGTTCAGATACATCATATTTAGGATCGTATAAATTAATTAATTTTCCACCGTGTGGTTGACTTAAAGCCATTTTTAGCACACCTTTCGTTTTTGATTGTTTTTTTAGGTATAAAAGTCCTTTTTCCAGTTCGTTCTATTAAATCCCGCCACCGTCTTCATAAATAGTGCTATTATCTTCTCGAATGGTTTTCATCAAGCTTATAATTCCAAGTGTTGCAATACAAACACTAAGAATTATAAGTACATTATAGATATCTGCTTTTATGAATACTTGAATTAGACTATAAGAAATAACTAATGATAAGACTGGCGAAACAATCCATACCTTAAATATTCTGAGCACTAATTTCTTTTTCAGCATTCCATATCCATTCTTTGATACTCCAATGCCAATAATTGCTGAACTTGTGACCTGTGTTAATGGCACTGGCAATCCAAATATAGAAGCAATCATAACAAGTGTTGCACCTGTTCCTGAAATGAGTCCTCCTTCAAGCTTGCTAAATTGGACAATTTTCTTCCCATTGGTCTGAAGTACTCTTCCGCCTAACAAAAAGGCTCCAATTGCAATGAAAAAACCACCTACAACTACTCCTGTTTGCATAGATATCATGTTTGCACCAACTAATGGTCCAATAGAGTTTGCGACATTGTTCATCCCTGCAGAGAAAGCTTCAAAGCAGCCAACGATAATGACGAAAATAGATAAATATTTTTCATTACTTGGATTACGTATCCATTCATTTTGACTTTCAAGCTTTCTTATATATTTTCCAGCCCCTAAAGCAATAAAAAAAGAAACGATAGGAACTAAAATCCAAAAAAAGACAATCCATAATATATTCGCAATATATAAGCTTTTAAAAGCTACACCTACTCCTACTACACTACCAACTGTAATTTCACTTGTCGAAAGGGGAATCCCCATTATATTCGCAATAAATAAGGAAAGAGCAGCTGATGATAATATGATTAAAACGATTTTGGCATCAAGGATATTGCTTGGAATTAACCCTTCCCCAACTGTTTTTACTACTTCACTTCCGCCAATAACTGCCCCCAGTAAGATTGCAACTGCACATATGAGCAAAGCTACTCTCTTTTTAGGAATAGCGCCTGATCCATATGCAACACCAAGACTTGCTGCTGCACCACTTGCGCCAATGTTCATTGCAAAAAACAATGACATAATACCTGCTAGAACAACGATCATACCCGTGTACCTCTACTCATTATTGTAAGTGTAACCCGCATTCTGTTTTTCCTTTTCCTGACCATCTTCCAGAACGTAAATCATCCATATTAATAGCTGCCTGTGTACATGTTCTGCAGCCAATGCTAGGATAGCCTTTATCATGAAGAATATTGTAATCTAAAGAATTCTTATGGGCGTATCTCCAAACATCCTTCCATGTCCAATGAATAAGTGGACAAACTTTAATTGACTTAAATTTATTATCTTTATTAAGATATTGTGTGTTTTTTCTTGTTTCCGACTGTTCTCTTCTAAGTCCAGATATCCAAGCAATCGGCTCAGATAATACTTCATTTAAAGGAATCACCTTCCTAATTTCACAGCACTTATTTGGATTAGATAGCCAAAGCTCCTCTCCATATTGAGCTGCCTGTTCCTCTAATGTAATAGCCGGCTTTTTCATTTCTATTTGCAAATCAGGATACCGTTTTTTCACTTTATCAATTAATTCGTAGGTTTCATCAAAATGTACATCTGTATCTAAAAAGACAATATGAGCATCTTTCTTTATTTTCGAGATTAAATCGATTAGCACAATCCCTTCAATTCCAAAGCTACAAGCATAAACAATATCATCTTTATACGTATCATAGGCCCACTTTAAAACCTCTAAAGCTCCCTTTGTCTCCGTTTCACTCGAAAAGTCAACAGGAGGATACGTATCAATTGTTTCATAGGTTAATAACTCACTCATAAACAATCCTCCATCCCTATTAGAAAAGCGTAAGCATCTGGTTATCTGCGTATAACCAACCATTATTTTCTTTAATCGACTATCCCGTTGATTAAATGCCACTTTATGCAAAAAGGCAGCTTTAACCACTTTCTCAGTTAAAGTTGCCTCTAGTTTGTCTAGTCAGCTTCTTTATAAAACGCCTAAATTATTTTCCTAAGCGTATTTTTTCATTTTTTTCAATTTGAATAATTTTCCCATCCTGTACCACTAACGTGACAGATCCAAATTGCATTGTTTTTAAAATTTCTTCTAATTGAGTCTTCACTTTGTCCAGCTGATTTGTTTCCCCCACCAACAAATCCCTCCTTAAAAAAGGTGAAATCCTTATTAACCATTTGCATAGCGCTTGCGCCAGACATTTATTGTACCGAAAACTCTTACCAAATGACTGCTTGGATTTATCCATGTAGAAATCATGCATAAAAGCTAAAAAAATCCTTCCATTCGGAAAGATAGCAGGTAATTATTCTTACCTTATCTTTCAAAATGGCTATCCATTTTGGTGGATTTGGCACCTTGCACTTTAGCAGGTTGCCGGACTTCTTTGGGCCAATTCCCTCAGTCACTCTTGATAAGCATCGTTATTTTCTAAATTTTATCATAATTGCTATTATTGTCAATAAGTTTTTCTAGTTGTTTAGTCGGAATTATATTTTTATTTCCTAGTATTTAAGGAGGAATAATTGTTATCATTATATAAAAAAACATTTTACTGGTGCATGACCGATAATAAAAAAAGAACCTTGTTGCAAAAATAAGGCTGGGACAAAACGAAATAACCAATCTGTAACAACTAACATCTCTAATTTATCTCTTAAATAAAGCTTCTACTTTCTCATGATGGTTATCTATGTTTTTAACTATAGTCACGTGTTAAAACTAAGTCGTTTTAAACCTTTGTCTGAAATAATAAATACGAACATTAATGCGAATTAATTATATTATAAGTCGTGTTTATTATTGATTGAAATGCTTATGTCCCAGCCTCATTTTCCGTTCCTTATTTTTTTCTTATCTTTAACAACGGCTTAGCTATGATTGGTGTAAGAATCCCTGATAGAATTGCTTCTGGTACACCATTTGTGCCAACTATCGCTAGTATCGCTGGCAGAAGATCTTCAACATTCACTCCTATTGCATTTGCATAGCTCTCTCTTACAAATAAGTAGACAAATCCTAACACAAGAATCGTATTGGTTAGTGAACCAATCACACCAGAAATACTCATCGCAATCGTTTCATTCATTCTATCCTTCAGCACTTTGTAAAATAACAGCCCTGCCACTACCCCAATCATCACTCTTGGAAAAACAGATATTAATGGGTTTGTAAAAATAATTGGTGCAAGGGGACTTGTTGGATAGGTGAACGCTCGAACGAACGTAATGACTCCCCAAACGCCTCCAATAATTGCACCATCTACTGGCCCTAACACGATAGCTGCAATAATAACTGTAACCTGAATAATCGTTAAACTCAGTATAGGAGTCGGAATATATCCTAATATCGGAACAATGGTTTGAATGATAATAATTGCGGTAAGCAGACCTAGTAGAACCAAACGAGTTGTTTTGTTTCTTTTTTTCATAGGCAAGTAGTTCTCCTTATTTAGAAAAAGCAGTTCGTTTGCTTTTCCTTCTTTTAATAAAATTCCTTTGTTATCATACTACAAACACTAGTTATTTTTCTATGATATAAGAAGGATTTTCTGCTTTTTCCTTTAGAATGAGATTAATTACTTGCTGTTATACATATGTCCCACCTTAAATGATGAGGACACTGAAAAAGTATAGTTTTTCCAAATTAAATTAGAATTAATTTATTTGAAAGCGAATATTAAGTTGGTTTGGAGAGGTGACCACTTGACTCCTATAGGAACAGCCAATGATTAATCATTATAGGGAAATGTCTCCTTTAATGTCTCAATAAAGGTAAGAACATTTTGTTTCTCCTTCATAATTGGTGCAAATAAATAGGATAGCCTTCTTGTAAAGCGAGTATTTATCACTGAAATAATACACAGATTCCCGTTGTTTACATCCCTTTCAATGACACTTTTTGATAAAAGCGATAAACCATTTCCATTAATCAGTGTCTCCTTGATGCCTTGATTACTACTAATGGTTAAGAAGGATTGGGCTCTTAAGCCATTGGAGCGAATGACATGATTTAAGTATTCTCTCGTCCCTGATCCAACCTCTCTTGTAATCCACGCTTGATCATGTAGTTCTGAAATCGAAATTTCTTCCCGGTGTGCTAAAGGGTGATTCATAGATGCGACAATATATAGCTCATCTTCCATAAAAGGAATAACCTGCAATTCCTTATCATTTGTCTGCCCTTCAATTAAACCAATGTCTACTTCATATAATCTTACTGCTTGGACAATTTCTTCTGTGTTTCCAATCGTTACTTGTATTTGCAATTCAGGATGCTGCTTTTGCAAATCAAGCAGTACGGAAGGCAAAATATATTCGCCAATCGTAAAACTTGCGCCTATTTTCAGTTCCCCTTTTATTGCATGATGGTGCTCCAAGATATGCTGTCTCGTCTGTTCATATAAGCGAATCATCTGAACGGCACAATCATATAGCATCTGGCCTGTTGGCGTTACTTTTAAATACTTTGGTGAGCGTTCCAATAATTTTGTCTGGAATTCTTTTTCAAGGTTTTTTATATGCAGACTAACACTAGGCTGACTCATAAGGAGCATTTCTGCTGTCTTTGTAAAATTCTTCACTTCAACAAGTGTCACAAATGTCTTTAACGCATCATATTGCATGTTTTTCCTCCATCTTAGCTTTCAGTTATTAGAATTACTAATAGTTGCAATTAATTATATGTATTTTACTCATTCTTTTATTTACAGTAAAGTACAATTAGAGTACGTGTAATACGAGGAAAGTTTAGGCAGACCACTTTCATGGTTGAATTGTATGCCATTATGACGCCTAACACAGTCATTTATTAGGTGAATCCTTATCAGATAGCTTTTGTAGTGCAATTAAAATTATAAAGACTAATCTTTAGAAAAAATATTATCCCCCTGCTTGTTCAAAAAAGTAACAGGCTACTTTTATATTTTCTAATCCGATTTGTCTGATAGGATTAATAAATTCACAGTGACAATCCTCTCTTTTCATTATAAAATAAATCTCAAGAATTATCTTACTAATCAAACTATAAAAAGAAATGCTATTATCTATGCGAGGTGAAAGTGTTGCAGCTTCAAGTAATAAACAGTCCCTTTAATCAAGAACAAACCGAATTATTAAACCGTCTTTTACCAACTTTAACTGAATCACAGAAAATTTGGCTAAATGGTTATTTATCTGCTTCCACAGCAGCAATCGCAACAACAGCAGGAGAACCTAGCCTAACTACTTCATTAACGGAACAACAGGTAGCTACTCCCATTACAAAAGACATTACCATTCTTTTTGGATCGCAAACTGGGAATGCACAAAGCCTTGCCAAGGATCACGGCAGTCGCTTAAAGGAATTGGGATTTAATGTAACAGTACAATCAATGGCTGATTTTAAGCCTAATAATCTTAAAAAAATACGAAATCTTCTTATTATTGTTAGCACACATGGAGAAGGTGATCCACCAGATACCGCAATAGCTTTCCATGAATTCCTGCATGGAAAAAGAGCT
This sequence comes from Bacillus sp. 522_BSPC, assembly GCF_001076885.1. Classification (GTDB taxonomy): domain Bacteria; phylum Bacillota; class Bacilli; order Bacillales; family Cytobacillaceae; genus Niallia; species Niallia hominis. The sequence continues at coordinate 41,016 of NZ_JVDT01000143.1, read as the reverse complement.
CCAAAGCTTGAGGATTTCCAATACTCGGTGTTGGCGCTTGGCGATAGCTCTTATGAGTTCTTTTGTGAAACAGGAAAACAATTTGATTCCCGTTTAGAAGAATTAGGCGGAACGAGACTTTACCCACGTGTGGATTGTGATCTCGATTATGAGGAGCCAGCAAGCGAATGGTTCTCAGGTGTTGTTAACGGCTTGAACCTTCAAGCAGAGTCAACAGCCCCTAATCCAATAAGCACAATACCACAATCTATTCGAGATTCTGGCTATTCCCGCAGCAATCCGTATTATGCAGAGATACTTGACGTCATTAATTTAAATGGTCAAGGTTCCAATAAAGAAACATTGCATGTAGAACTTTCTCTTGAGGATTCTGGTATTAGCTTTGAGCCTGGCGACAGCCTCGGGATATTTCCTAATAATGATCCAGAGCTAGTAGATCTTTTAGTAAAAGAACTAGGATTCTCTCCTACAGAAAGTGTAACGATAAATAAACAAGGGGAAGTTCTAGCATTTCGCGAAGCTTTATTAACATACTATGAAATTACTGTTTTAACAAAGCCACTATTAGAAAAATTTGCAAAAATAGCGGCAAATCCATCTTTAGATGAGCTACTAGCTAAAGGAAATGAAGAAAAACTAAAAGCATATATAAATGGTCGTGACATATTAGACCTTATCCGAGATTTCGGGCCGTTAGAGACAAATGCGCAAACATTCGCATCCTTGCTTCGTAAACTGCCGACTCGTCTTTATTCCATTGCCAGCAGCTATAAGGCAAATCCAGATGAAGCACATCTAACCATCGGAGCCGTGCGTTACCATGCAAACGGACGAGATCGCAACGGTGTCTGCTCTGTTCAAATTGCTGAGCGTATCCAGCCAGGAGATAAGCTGCCTATCTATATACAAAACAATGAAAATTTCAAGCTTCCAGAAAATCCAGACACACCTATTATTATGGTTGGTCCTGGGACAGGAGTTGCACCATTCCGCTCTTTCTTGCAAGAAAGAGAAGAAATTGGAGCAGAAGGAAAGTCATGGCTATTCTTTGGAGACCAGCATTTTGTCACAGACTTCCTTTATCAAACAGAATGGCAAAATTGGCTTAAAGATGGTGTGTTAACGAAAATGAATATTGCTTTTTCTCGTGATAAAGCAGAAAAGGTATATGTTCAGCATCGTATGCTTGAGCATAGTAAAGAGCTATTTGAATGGCTGGAAGAAGGAGCTGTTCTTTATATTTGTGGAGATGAAAAGCATATGGCGCATGATGTTCATCAAACACTTCTTGCTATTATTCAAAAAGAAGGTCAAATGGCATTAGAACAAGCTGAGGAATATGTAGCAGCCATGAAACAAAACAAACGTTACCAACGAGATGTTTACTAATAATATTGCAGGAAAGGAGTTTTTCTAAAATGGCAAAACAAGTATTAAAAGCCCCAGAAGGACCACCAAGTGATGTGGAGCGCATAAAAGAAGAAAGCAATTACTTACGTGGAACTTTAAAGGAATCCATGGAGGAAGAAATAAGCTCAGGTATTTCAGAGGATGATAACCGCTTAATGAAATTCCACGGAAGCTATTTACAGGATGATCGTGATATTCGAAATGAACGCGCAAAACAAAAATTGGAGCCTGCCTATCAATTTATGCTTCGCGTGCGAACTCCTGGTGGGGTAGCTACACCAGCACAATGGTTAACAATGGATGAATTGGCACAGAAGTATGGAAATAATACATTGAAATTGACAACACGCCAAGCATTCCAAATGCACGGTATTTTAAAATGGAATATGAAACAAACGATCCAAGATATCCATCAATCTCTACTAGATACGATTGCAGCTTGCGGAGACGTAAACCGTAATGTAATGTGTAATCCAAACCCTTACCAATCAGCATTGCATAGTGAGGTTTATCAATGGTCTCAAAAATTAAGTGATCATTTATTGCCTCGTACACAAGCTTATCATGAGCTGTGGTTAGATAAGGAAAAAGTAGCTTTCACTCCAACTGTGGAGGAAACAGAAGTAGAGCCAATGTATGGAAAATTATATTTACCTAGAAAATTTAAAATTGGAATTGCAGTTCCTCCTTCTAATGATATCGATGTATTCTCCCAAGATCTTGGGTTTATCGCTATTACGGAGAAGGAAGAATTAGTTGGCTTCAACGTTGCCATTGGCGGCGGAATGGGAATGACCCATGGAGATAAAGCAACTTATCCTCAGCTCGCAAAAGTAATTGGATTCTGTACACCAGAACAAATTTTAGAACTTGCTGAAAAAGTTATTACCATTCAACGTGATTACGGAAATCGCTCTGTTCGTAAAAATGCTCGGTTTAAGTATACCGTAGATCGCCTCGGCTTAGAGAATGTTGTGGAAGAATTAGAGAATCGTTTAGGCTGGAAGCTGCAAGATGCGAGAGAATTCCACTTCAATCATACTGGCGACCGCTATGGCTGGGAAAAAGGAATCAAAGGAAAATGGCATTTCACTTTATTTGTCGAAGGCGGTCGCATTAAAGACTATGAAAGCTATCCTTTAATGACCGGTTTACGCGAAATTGCTAAAGTACATACTGGCGATTTTCGATTAACAGCTAATCAAAATTTAGTAATCGCCAATGTATCAAGCCGCAATAAAAAGCAGATTGCTCATTTAATAGAGCAATACGGCATAATGGATGGCAAACGTTTCTCCGCACTTCGTCGCAATTCTATTGCCTGTGTGTCCCTACCAACGTGTGGGCTTGCGATGGCAGAAGCAGAACGATACTTACCAGTCTTAATTGATAAGATTGAAGAAATTGTCGATGAAAACGGGTTGAGAGAAGAAGAAATTACGATTCGTATGACAGGCTGTCCAAATGGCTGTGCTCGCCATGCTTTAGGAGAAATCGGCTTTATTGGGAAAGGTCCTGGAAAATACAATATGTACTTAGGCGCTGCCTTCAACGGAAGCCGTTTAAGCAAACTATATCGCGAAAATGTCGGCGAGGAAGAAATCTTGTCTGAACTTCGCGTCTTGCTCCCACGTTTTGCAAAAGAACGCATAGAAAATGAACACTTTGGCGATTTTGTCATTCGTGCTGGCATTGTTAAAGAAGTAACAGATGGTATGAATTTCCACGATTGAGATTAGGTTATGAATATATTGCACCACTTTAATCATTTTTGATTGGGTGGTGTTTTTTGTTTAGGTTTGGAATTATATTTTGGCGTTTGGTTCATATTTTCATCGTTTGGATCATATCTTCTTTTTTCGGACTATTTCTGCGAAGTTAGATTGTATCCCTTTAATTCGGAGCATATATTATAGCTTCCCCTAATCCTTTCAAACTTTTACTCAACTCCACAACTCTAAATCATCTCCATTGCAAATCAAAACCAATTTTCCACTCATAGGGCAACCTCGTTTTGTATATATTTAAGCTAGTAATCCATATTAATTTTCTACTTAAAAAATAGGAGGCTTGTATATGTCTGTTAATCCAGCTTCTCCTTCCTTCCAGCTCTTTGGTGATTCGACCCAGTCTGTTAATTATAGAAGGGATTCTTATAATTACATTACACAGTTATTTTCTGATCAAATGCCGGCTATACATACTGGATTATTCAATGTGCATCTTAATCAGGGAATCATTGTTCAGCCGCACTGGCACACAAATGTAAATGAACTTGTATTCGTCATTAGTGGAGAAGCTATGACGTCTGTCTTCAATCCCTTTACTCAAAGCATTATGACTTACCATCTAATGCCAGGGCAAGCATCCCAATTTCCAAAAGGTTGGTTTCATTGGATAGTAGCATTGCGAAATAATACGCATTTCCTTACTATCTTTGATCAGCCCAAACCGGATATTGTGTTTGGTTCTGATTTTTTACGCTTTTTGCCAAAAGAGATTGTTAACAGAGCTTATTGCGTAAATGAATCAGCCTATGCAAATACAATAGCACCAATTAATCAATCTACTATTCTTGGACCACCACCGGGGTGTGACCAAAACGGAGGAACCATGAACCCAACTTATCATTCCACGCAGCCTTCACCTACTACCCATCCTTATCTCAATCTTTCCTCTCCACCTTACCCATATTAAAACCCAGGTTACTAAGTAACCTAAAAAAGCATATGGAGGTTAATTCTGTGACAAATAAGAAGCATTATGGATCTGAAACAAAATGTGAAGAAATCGAATGGTCTTTTCCGCCGCAACAGCAATCAAGGCAGCCCGGTTTTGAATACCTAATGGATCCCTTGCCCATTTTTGATAATCCTAAATATATCGGAACAGGTAAATTAAAAGGACGTATTGCCATTATCACTGGTGGGGATAGTGGAATCGGTAGAGCGGTGGCAGTGGCTTTTGCAAAAGAGGGGGCAAATATTGTTATCGCTTATTATGATGAACATACAGATGCCGAAACAACCAAACAGGCTATCGAGCATTATGGAAGCTCTTGCTTGCTTATTTCAGGAGATCTGAGAAGAAAAGAACATTGTGAATCTATTGTCCAGAAAACGCTAGAAACATTTGGTAAAATTGATATTTTGGCTAATAATGCAGCTGTTCCATTTTTTCAGAATGACTTAACAGCGATATCTGATGAACAATGGGACCTAACCTTCGATGTTAATATTCACGCTTATTTTCACTTAACAAAAGCAACCTTGCCTCACTTGAAAAAAGGAGCTAGTATTGTTAATACAACATCACTAGTTGCCTATATCGGCGTAAGCCAATTGATTGACTATACAACTACAAAAGGGGCCATTGTTAGTTATACAAGAGCATTAGCTAATAGTCTCGTCGGTAAAGGCATCCGAGTGAACGCTGTCGCACCTGGCCCATTTTGGACACCTATCCAACCCGCATCGCAACCAGCTGAAAATATTGCTACATTAGGTTCGGATGTGCCAATGAAACGTGCTGGCCAACCATACGAAATTGCCCCAGTATACGTACTGCTTGCCTCAGACGACGGCTCATATATGACGGGACAAACGATTCATGTAAACGGCGGTGCTATGGTCACAACCTAGCACACACCAAAAAGACGACAATATCTGTCGTCCTTTTTGGTTATCGCCTATATTACTTTTCTTTTTTCAATACCATTACTTCATAAGGTAAAAGTTCTATATGCTCTTGCTTTATCTCCTCTGTAAGCAGGTCGTATAAAGGCTCTTTTACCGTAATCGATTGCTTTTGTTCTGTAAAATTCATGACAAATAAATAGCAATGCTTATCCGATTCCCTTCTTTGGACCGATACACCATCTTCATGGACAATTTCGTTTTCCACTTGGAGATTCATTTCCTTTTGGATATCCCCATAGAAATCATCTAAAAATGCTTGTTCCGTTCTAGCACCTATAAAATAAGCGTTTCCCGTCCCATAGCTATTTTTTACAACCGCAGGATTTCCTTGATAAAAGTCTTCCATATAAGTGCCTAACACTTCTGCTTCTTTCGCTTCCAAAATAGTACAGTAATCCTTTATTTCATATTGCTTTCCATTATAAGCAAGCACATTTCGATCTTTTGGATAAAGTGTATCTGTTTCTTTTACTCCCATCCCAAATACACGTTTTAATGGAACTGGCCATCCAGATAAATGAGCAAGGTCTGTCTCATTAACAAGCCCACTAATATAAGAACTTACGAGCGTTCCACCATTTGCAACATAGTTTTCTAACTTTGAAATGGTTTCATTAGATATCATATAAAGCATTGGTGCAATCACGAGATCATAGGAAGTAAGATCTTGATTTAGGGTCACAATATCAACACTAATATCCTTCTTCCAGAAGCTATAATAATGTTTTTAAAGTGTCTGCGGATATTGCTTGGTTGCATTGGAGAACCCTTGTGCATCATTTAAGGCGTTTCGAATGCATATGAAGGATTTGGGAATACTTGACGAAAGGTATATTTTTGGCGAAAGACATTTTTCCGTAAATGATGGCTACACAGTTACAAAAAAGTAATAGACGACTTAAAAGAGGAATTGCCCACAGCCTTCTTTATTGCTTCTGACCCGATTGCAGTTGACAGTCTTCAGGCTTTTAATGAATATACTATATCCATTCCAAACAGAGTTAGTATCATAAGCGTGAATAATATTAGTGTAGCAAAGTATGTCTCACCTCCTTTGACTACCTTTCATATTGATATACCAGAACTATGTAAAACTGGTGTTTCCTTACTCCTTGAACAGATTCTGGATCAACGAAAGATTCCAAAGACTGTTTTACTTCAGTCGGAATTAATTAAACGAAAAAGCGCATTATAAAAAAGAAGATTTTCTTAAAAGCATCAGAACAGATGCTTTTTTTCATATTTTCTCTTCCTTTGGATAAACTATGAAAAAACTATCCCTACCATAAGGACGGATATATTGTTAATTAGACAGGTGATGAAAGTGGAACGGAAAATATTAAGATTCCTTTTCTTTTTGGGAATAGGACTTTTACCAGTTATCTTTAGAAAAAAACCAGCAAAAGACTGGTTTCTTGTCTTCTTTTTTAAAGGGTATTTATCCAGTTTTGTGGATAGCCTTGTTACGTCAGAAAAATGGCTTAATTTTCCTGTTCGGTTTCTGCCAAAGCATTTTCAAATTAATATTTTATTCGATTATTTATTATTCCCAATCACTTGTGTTGCTTACAATCAAATAAGCCAACATTCCAAATTGCCTGGAATTATACTCAAAGCATTTTACTTTAGTATTCCAATGACATTTATAGAGGTTCTATTAGAAAAATACACAAATTTAATAAAATATAATAAAGACTGGCATTGGTATGATACTTTATTGACAGAAGCTTGCACTTTTCTCCTTTCAAGAACCTGTATTGGTTTTGTTCGAAAATTAGACAAGGATAATAAAAAACAATCGTTCCTTTAATGGTTCGATTGTTTTTCTCTCTTTAAAAGAAGGAATAGCTCTTCTAATTTTGCGATTTCGTAGGTTGGCTGAACATCCAAGCTATTATCCATCTTTAGCGGGTTAATCCAGCAAGTATCGATTCCAGCATTATGCCCACCTTGAATATCTGCGCTTAGTGAATCGCCAATGATTAAAGCTGTTTCCTTGTTAAAGGAAGGAATTCGGTCAAAACAATAATCAAAGAACTCCTTCATTGGTTTTTGATAGCCCGTATCCTCTGAGACAAAAATAGCTTTAAAGAATGGATATAGACCAGATGATTTTAATCGTTTCTCTTGTGTTGCCGACATGCCATTCGTCACAATATATAAATCAAAATGGTTTGAAATCTTTACGATTAAATCCATCGCTCCATCTAGCAGCTGGTTTCCCTCTCCTAAATATTCGCGATAGCTTTGTTCTAATAAAGCTCCATCTACTTTCCTGCCCATCTTCTCAAAGAATAAAGTAAACCTTGTATTAACAACCTCATCACGCGTAATTTCCCCTGCTTCAAACGCTTTCCACAGGCCTTGATTTAGCTGCTGGTACTGTCTTTTCCATTCTTCCTTATAAGAGACTCCTTGCTCCTCCAGCAATAACCGAAAAGCTTGGTCTTCCGCAGCCGCAAAGTCCAGTAGTGTATCGTCTACATCGAAAAGCAAAGTTTGATACTTCTTTACGCTCCTTACTTCCTCCATTACTTGATTATTCTTCGCGATTGCTTTGCCATCATCTTTCCTTATCCCCTGCATACAAATACTCTCCTATCGTTTCGCCAGTTCTTTCACAGGCTGTTTCTTTTCTGAAGCTCCTCCCATTTTGAAAACAAGAATTCCACCGATAATGACTAGGACCCCTATTAACTGCTGGGGGGTAAATGGAACCTTCTCTAATCCCAATAAACCAAAAGAATCAAATAGTAAGGCAAAAACAAGTTGAGAGGACAAGGAAATCGAAACAGCATAGGTTGCCCCCAAATGCCTGATTCCTTTTGTCATACAAACAACAACACCAACACCGATAATCCCGCTGAACCAGTACCACATCTGCATATTTTCTAGATGAAAAAGACCCATTCCTTCTGTAATAAAGCCAAGAATAAAAGAAGCAATAAATCCTAGCGCTAATACTAAAGTAGTCGTAGCCCAAAGACCTGCCTTTTGATTGACACGATTATTAAAGATGTTTTGTACCCCAACAAGACTACCGCTAATAAACGCAATAAGTAAGCCATATATCATGTTTTATTCACCCAATCCTTCTTCATAAATACTTTTTCCAGCTAAGCGTGTTAAACCATCCCGATTTTTCACCATAATAAATCCCTTTTTCCGTTCAATCAGACCATCCTGACAAAATTGCTGTATCACTCTATTTAAATGTCGATAACTAGTGCCAATTAAGTTCGCTGTATCCTTTAAATTTATTTCATTTCGTTCCTTATTGTATAAAGGATCCTTTTTATCAAAAGACACAGACAATAAATAACTAGCCAATCTTACTTCTACTGGATAGAACAAATTGAATCGCATTGAGCTCGATTTGATATAGAATTTCTTTGTAATGATATCCAGCAAAAACTGTAGAAATGGTGCATAGTCACTCGCATATTGCTTTAAATGCCGTTTATGGACACCTATTACCACTACATCTGTTATCGCTTCAACTGTATTAAGAATATCAGTATTTCGTACATATTCAACGTCCCCAACCATTTCTATTGGTGTTTTAAAAGAAAGAATTAACGTTTTTCCTTCTGCTGTCGTTGTATATATTTTCATCTTTCCATCTACCAGAATGTAAAGATATTCAGATGCCTGTCCTTGCGTACAAATAAATTCTCCTTGGTTAAAAGCATAAAGATGTAAATGCCCTTTCAACTTTTCCGGAAAAATAGCTTCTAAATGAAATTTATGCATATATTCTTCTACTTGCTCTACATTTCCAATCTCTTTCACGGATGGGTCTCCTTACATTTTTAATAAAAGAACACCTAATATCATCATGCCAATTCCTATAAACTGCGGCGTTTTCATCTGTTGCTTTTCCAAACCGAACCAACCATTGCTATCTATAATAAAGGTGATAAATAGCTGGGCGATTAAAGCAGTGGAAATGGTTAGTGTGGCCCCTACTAAATGCATCGCTGTAATCGTGCTAAAAATAACGACTGATGCAAAGGAACCTCCCGCTAAATATAATGGCTTTACTTGTTTATATTTTGAAAATGCTTCTTCTTTCACTACTAGTAAAATTAAAAGTGCTAGCACAAATCCAGTAAACTGAGTAATGGTAGCTGCCTGCCATGAACCAATATCCTGGCTAATTCTTGCATTCGCCACTCCTTGCAGGGTAATAAATGCACCACCCATAAACGCAAATAATATACCTCTCATTTGTTCGACTCCTTGCTATTTAATTTCCTTTTTAAAGATAATCGAATTCTATAAATAGGAAAAGGACATATGTCCTAAATTTGCTCTTATCCTAGTATAAACTTTTTCCCATAAAAAAACTCCGTTTGAAAACTTATTTTCAGACGGAGTTGCTCTATTCAATCTAGTTAATTTCTATTAAACAGTTTGTGCTACTAATTTATTTGCAGCAGCAGCAACTTTTTGTAGACCTTCTTCAATGATAGAAGCAGCTTTATCAGGCATTGCGTTATGTCCTTCGATAATAACCTCATCAATGATTTCCATTCCAAATACGCCACCAAATACTGCACGCATATAGGTAACAGCCATTTCAGAAGAAGCAGCTTCTGGAGTAGAATAAATGCCGCCACGAGCATTTAAAAGGATCGCTTTTTTATCTGTCATTAATTGAATCATGTTACCTTCTGCATCAAATTTAAATGCAAAACCTGCAGCATATACATAATCAATAAACGTTTGTAATTTAGCTGGAATGGTTAAGTTCCAAAGCGGGAATGCGAATACTACTAAATCAGCAGCAGTTAAAGCATCCATTGCTTTTTGTTTTGCAGCTAATAAACGTTGCTCTAAATCTGTTAATTCTGCTCCGCTTTGTACTTTACCGAAAGCATCGAATAATTCTTGACCAAAGTAAGGAGTATCTTCTGCATAGACATCATATACATTTACATTAAGATTTTCAGCACCTTTAATAGAATCCATAAACGTTTCATACATTTTGCTTGATACAGCCTCAGCAGCTGGACGATTGTTTGCTTTTACTACTAATACATTCATTTATTTCATTTTCCTTTCCCTCATGCAAATTTAAAACTAATGTGAATATCATAACAAACAAAATGCTTCAAAGGCAAATATTTTTAAGTGAAGATATTTTATTAAATATTTCCAGTTAAATTATGCATAATCCATTCCACTGGAATAAGGAAAAAAGTAAAATAAGAATAAATAATTAGAAAGGTTTGATGTGATGAAAATTATTATCGATCATGTTACCTCAAAAGAAGTCATTGCTTTATTGGAAGATCATTTACATAGCATGACCCTCCATTCACCTCCTGAAAGCATACATGCTCTTGATGTGGAAGGATTGAGAAAACCAGAAGTAACCTTTTGGAGTGCATGGGAGGACGGGGAGCTAACTGGATGCGGCGCGTTAAAAGAACTAGATAACAAGCACGGCGAAATAAAGTCTATGAAGACTTCTCCTCATCATTTGCGTAAAGGCGTAGCAAAAAAGCTACTTTTCCATATTATCGCTGAAGCCAAAACTCGCGGCTATAACCGATTAAGTTTGGAGACAGGTTCCATGGATGCTTTCCTGCCCGCCAAAAAGCTATATGAAAGATTAGGATTTGAGTATTGCGGGCCATTTTCGGATTATGAGGAAGATCCGAATAGTGTGTTTATGACGTTGGATCTAGAGCATCCTTCCGTATAATCTGATAAAGTCGAGAAGGTTTCCATCCATCTTCTCGACTTAAAAAATCAATATTTCGCACTTCTTCTTTCCATTAATACAACATCTCTCCACTCACCGTCTAGCTTTCCAATTTTCTCACGAATCCCAACACTTCTAAATCCGCAGCTTTTATGAAGCTGGATACTCGCAATATTTTCTGGAAAAATACCTGATTGTAGTGTCCAGTAGCCATTAGATTCAGAATGTTCAATTAATTTATTCAATAAGAATTTCCCATAACCTTTGTGATGATAATCAGGATGTAAATAAACACTATGCTCCCCAACTCCTTGATACACACAGCGATTCGATACTTTACTGATAGCAGCCCAACCAATCACTCTATTCGCCTCTTCATCTATTAAAACAAAACTGGTAGACAAATCTTTACTACTGCTCCATTTCTCCCAATCTGGAACATTAGTCTCAAAAGTGGCTTGTCTGGATTGAATGCCCAATCTATAGATAGTTGCTATCTCTTCCCAATACTCCTTCAAAATCTTCTCAAGCTTTACGCTCATCCTTTCTCTCCTCCTTCACCTCACAGCAGCCCTCTTGCTTTTCTCCTACTTCTTCTATCATAATGTTACAGCAATCATTTTTCTGCTCTTTTTTGATTATTTTTTTCAAAATGTTCATGATAAATCATTCCTCCTACGAATTGGTTTCCCTTATATAAAATAAAACAAAAAGCCTGAAATCGTGGACATCGAGAAAACGGATAATACAAACGCAAACACTAATTTTCGCTTAAAAATGCTATTTAATAAGCTTAATTCCGGGAGACTTGCTCCTGCTGAGCTAATCATCATTGCCATTACCGGTCCAAGTGCCATCCCTTTGGCAATCAGAATTTGGGAAATCGGAATCATCGACGATAGCCGAATATATAAAGGAATACCGATTATTGCAGCAAGCGGAATCAACCACCAATTCTCTCCGCCTAAGTAGGTTGCCACAAACTCTGTTGGTACGATTCCTCCTATCACCGCTCCAATACCTGCCCCTATTAACAAAAAGGGGTAAACAGTTTTCATTAAGGTTAAAATTTCAGAAACCGTATTTTTTAAACTAAACCCCTTCTCTGCTTGAAGATCATTTTTTATAATGACATTTTTCACTTCTTTTTCGAACCCCCATCTCTCTAGTGCAAAGCCAAGGACAATCGAAAGAATCGTCGTGATTACTGTATAATAGAGAGCTACTTTCCATCCCATTAGAACAGCCATTACGGTTAAGATAGTTGGATCTAGCACTGGTGAAGTAAATAGAAAAATCATAACGGTGCTAAAACGGATTTTATTTTTCAATAAATTCACCACAACTGGTATGGTAGAACAGGAACAAAAAGGGGTGATAAAAGCAAAAACAACTGCAATAAGCGCACTAACAATGGGTGGAGTCTTTTTCATCCATATCTCCACTTTGTCATAGCGAACAAAGCCTTGTAGCAAATTAACAACAAAAGATACAACTACAAAAAGAATAGTTAATTCCATTACTAACCATGCGAAGTTTTTCAGCACTTCGTACCACATCTAACATCCCTCCTTTTTATTTGTAAAATACAAGTATTATATCCAGGCTATATTAGGAATGATGTCTAACACAGCCACTTATTTTCCTCATTACTTAACTGGATGACAGCACATATTGCTTTTTGCCATGGAACTATTTAATAACTTTAGCGAACGAATGACGGTTTCTTTTTCAAAATCTGACATAAAAGAGAGAACTTCCTCTAAATATTGATTCATTTGCGTATCAATAGAAGCTGCAATTGCTTTTCCTTGCGTTGTTAATTGGAGTACATATACTCTTTTATCCGTCATGGATTGCTGCTTATTCACTAATTCCATTTTTACTAAAGATTGAATTTGCCTGCTAAAGGTTGTAATATCCATTCCAATAACCTCTGCTATTTCTTGCATAGACGGATTATTTCTTTTATCAATTTCATATAAAATATGGCTTTGAACAAGAGATATTTCCGTATTCCCAATAGAACAACAATTCTTATCAAGCACACCAAATCTTCTCATAGTAATTTGTAAAATCTCACGAAGATTTTCCATCATACCGCCTCCTTCCTTTGTTAAAATATTGAAGCTACTTTCATTATAGCTTATTATTTGCATTTTGCAACTATTTTTTTTACTGTTCTTTAAGAACAGTCCTATCTATACTTTCCGATTGAAAATAATTAGTTCTCCTTTTCTTCCCACCACTCTTCTTCCAGTATCATCAAACCCTGCTTTCTGATAAACATATTGAGCTCGGGTATTTTTCACATTAACAGCCAAAATTACTTCTTTTTTTGCTGGATAATATTCTTTCACAAAGGGGATTAATAACTCCATAGATTTCCTTCCTACCCCTTGTCCCTGAAAAGAATGCTGGATAGAATATGCCCGCATTAGAATAGCCTCTTTATTCTCACTATACGCCCTTACTCCCTCCCATCCATGTAGGACAAAGAAACCAGCAACTCCACCATCCTTTAAAATGACGATAGGTTGACGATCTTCTTCTGTTATACATTTCTCTAAAGCATCAAGTGGCATACTAGTAAAGTATAACTGCTCCTCCGATAAAAAATATTCTTCTAGTTCCTGCTTATATTTTTCTTGATAAAGTTCCAATGTTATAGCCAAATTAATCACCTCAGCGTCATTATTTTATACAAAGCGTCTTTACAAGCACCACTTCATCTCTAATCGGAATACCATGGTTCCCAAGCAAAGGTATTTCTGGTTTAATCTTTCTAGCTTTTTTTACTGCGTCCACTAACAATTCCGATAAGTAATAGCCTCTTTTTTGGTAAAACTTTAATGCGAGTACATTATCATTTGTGGTAATTATTTTGACCTGATTGCATGGGACTTGTTTGGCTGTTTGTTCAACCGTGTGTAAAAGCCTTGTCCCAACGCCCTTTCCTTCATCGATACTGTCTAAAGAGATAATTTCACACTCTGCATCTCTAAATATATAGGTTATTAAACCAATCATTTCTCCTTCTTTATTCCAGGCAATACATCCATCTAAAGCACTGCAATCATAAATACCTGTAGAAAGTACCATTTCCGTGCTTCCCCAATGAGATTGGAAAAATGATCTTACATTTTCACGGTTCGTTTCGGTAATAGCGGTAATATTCATATTAATTCCTTCTCCATACAAAGATATTTTTGATGTCCAACAGGCTTAGAGGCAAAGAAAACCTCCCCTTTTTCTATATATCCATGCTTTTTATATAACTTAAGAGCTTGAGGATTTCCTGAAAATGTATCTAATCGGATGCTATCATATCCATTTAAAAGAGCGTATTCTTCCATACGCTTGACCATTATTGCCCCTATTCCTTTACCTTGGTAACTGGGGTCAATCATGAGAGAGTGAATAATCAAAGGATTATTTCCATTCCATCGAATGGTCTTCCACTCCTCTGTTTGCCATTCATTTAATACCACATGTCCTACAATCTTATCCTCTTCTAATAAAACGAATAGCATCTTATTTTCTATGCAGTCTTGAAAATAGTCCACATTTGGATAGTGTTCGTCCCATTGAAAGATATTTTTTTTGATTAGATTTTCTCTGCACTTTACATATATCCTATTAATTTCTGCTAACCTATTGGCTTCTGCCATTATAAATTCCATTTGATTCCCCTCTTTTTCGTTTATACTGCCTGTTTCCATCTTACCATTCTCCCTTTTGCAAGGGATGATTTTTTCCTCAAAGTATCCACCTATTATTCCATTTGAGCATATTAACCACATATTTCATGAAATAGAGGTAAAATTATACATAAACAATGGGGAGTAAGGGGTGAATGGTGTGTTCGAGAAAACCATATATAAATCTATTTTAAGCAATTCCTTCACCGTTCCAGTTAAGGTTACTTATTGGGATGGTAAATCAGCTGTCTATGGTAACGGTGATCCTGCTATAGAGCTTATTTTCAAAAAGCCTATTCGCATGAAAGATATTTACAATAATGCTTCATTAGCTTTAGGAGAAGCGTATATGGATGGAAAAATAGAAATAAAGGGCAGTATAGAGGATTTAATTGCCTCTGCCTATGAAAATGCATCCAGCTTTATGCAAAGTAGTAAATTTAGAAAATTTCTTCCCAAACAGTCCCATACTAAAACACAGAGTAAAGAAGATGTCCAAAATCATTACGATATCGGCAATGATTTTTATAAAATTTGGCTAGATCGTTCCATGACCTATTCCTGTGCCTATTTCCAAACTCCTGAAGATACATTAGAAACTGCACAGCAAAATAAGGTAGACCATATTTTAAAAAAATTAAATCTTTCTCCTGGCCAGGACTTATTGGACATTGGCTGTGGATGGGGTAATCTCATTTTTACTGCCGTGAAAGACTATCAAGTTAAGGCAACCGGCATCACTTTAAGCCAAGAACAATATGACTATGTGATGAAAATGGCAAAAGAAAAAGGATTATCAGAAAGCATAACCGTCTATTTAATGGATTATCGTGATTTAAAGGATAAGACATTTGATCGCATTACTAGTGTGGGGATGTTTGAACACGTAGGCAAGGAAAATCTTCAAGCATATTTCCAGCAGGTTCACCATTTGCTAAAGGACGATGGAGTAGCCTTGATTCACGGAATTTCACGCCAGCAAGGTGGCGCAACTAATGCTTGGATCAATAAATATATTTTCCCTGGCGGCTATATCCCTGGTGTCTCAGAACTTATTAGCCATATGACAACAGAAAGTCTACAACTAGTTGATTTAGAAAGTCTTCGTCGCCATTATCAAAAAACATTAGAAATGTGGCATGCTAACTTTATTGCTAATCTAGGGGAAGTTCGGAAAATAAAGGATGAACGCTTTATCCGGATGTGGGACTTATATTTGCAAGCATGTGCCGCTTCCTTTAAAGCAAGCAATATTGATGTTATTCAATATTTACTCGTTAAAAATAGCAGCAACCAGCTGCCAATGACAAGAGGATAGGAAATTCATTTCTAATGGAAGCAGGAGGATACTACTCCCTCCGCTTCTTTTAAAACTGTTCCATTACTAAGTCCGTATTTACTGCCACCCCGGTCCTACTTCCATCTGCAGCGGAGAGGACGACAGAGGATGCGCCTGCTTTTTCTGCTTCTCCTGCCACATAAACATTTTTACAAGTAGTACGACCAGATCCGTCCGTCACTACAACTCCATTAGGATGAACATCTAATCCAAGCTGCTCCACAAATTGATTAGAACGATAATAGGAAGGGATGATAAAACCACCTGTTCTCGTAATCCTTTGTCCAGATTTAAATTCGACTTGCTGAAGATAGCCATTTTCCCCTAATAACCTTCTAATCGGTTCTGTTATGATGGAGATATTTCTTTTCTGAAAATCCTCTTTGATTTTCTCTGAAACTGCCGCTCCATTTGTCGCAACGACTAAATCTTTTGACCAATTATAAACCAGTTTCCCCATATGTAAGACTTGTGCTTCGGTATAGGCAATAACAATTAGCGCTTGATCCCGTAATTCCCATCCATCACAGTAAGGGCAACTGAACAGACTTTTCCCATAATATTGTCTTGCATTCGGAATTGAGATTATCTCTTGAACACCAGTTGCAATAATAAGCTTTTGCGTTAAGTATTCATCATGATGTTTTGTTTTAACTAGCAGTAGTCCCCTTTCACCTCTAGCTTTCTCAATGTGGGTTACCCTAGCTTTGAAACAAGAAATATTTCTGTATTTCATTAAATCATCTATTCCTAACTCTTTAAACATCTGAGGGCTTATCCCGTCTCTTGTAATAAAACCGTGGGATTCATGGCTAACCCTATTTCTATTTGTCCCATCATCGAATATGGCAATATTTCGCCTTGCTCTCCCTAATATGAGCGCAGCACTCATTCCAGCTGGACCTGCACCGATAATAACGCAATCAAAAATATTCACCTATAGCACCCCCTCTGCTTCCTCTTTTGATTATATGAAGGGGTTAGTAAATATAGTGCTAGAAAAGCGAATCAGGGAAGTAACCAGAGGGATGGTGCTTGCACTCCCTTTTCCGCCTTGACTAAATCAGTAAAAGCGTTCCTCTTTCTTCATTTAAACAACATATTCCCTATAACGATTATAGTCTTCTTCCTTGCATTCCATCGTAATAAATACGCCATCATTGTTGTATTCCGTTGACAGAATGTTTGCCTTTTCCTTTAAATAAGAGAGTATACTTCCTTTATCATAAGGAATAATCATTTCGCAGGAAATATATTGGTTAAAGATATTTTTGGCAATCGTATCAACTAGTTCCTTTATTCCGATTTGCTTTTTAGCAGATAGGTACACTGCCTCTATTCCAGCCATCGAAGACTCCTCCTGCACTAAATCCACCTTATTAAAGGCATAAATAGTCGGGATATTCTCAGCGTTAAGCTCCTTTAGCGTCTTTTTTGTAACGTTTATTTGCTCTTGATAATTCGGATTAGAGTAGTCTACTACATGGATGAGCAAATCTGCTTCTGCCACTTCCTCTAAAGTAGATCGGAATGCTTTTACTAATTGGTGCGGCAATTTACTAATAAATCCAACCGTATCCGTTAATAAAAAGGATTTATTATTTGGTAACGTAATATTTCGTACAGATGTTTCAAGTGTCGCAAACAACATATTCTTTTCGAACACTTTTTTCTCTGCCGCCGCTTGATAATTTTCCATCAGCACATTCATTAAGGTCGACTTTCCAGCGTTCGTATAGCCAACTAGTGCAATACTTGGCATCTCTTTCTTTTTTCGCATCTTTCGCTGATTTTTACGTTGGACAACAAGTGTATCTAATTCCTTATGCAATCGACTGATTCTGTCCTCAATTCTTCTTCGATCCAATTCTAGCTTCGTTTCTCCAGACCCTCTATTTATGAGCCCTGATCCACCACCTTGACGTCCTAATGATTCGCCTAAGCCAGCTAATCGAGGCAGCATATATTGTAATTTTGCAATTTCCACCTGCAGCATCGCTTCTTTTGTCTTCGCTCTTTGTGCAAAGATATCTAAAATCAATACCGTTCTGTCAATGATTCGGCAATCCGTAGCTTCCTCTAAATTACGAACTTGAGAGGGAGATAGCTCATCATTAAAAAGGACTATTTTCACACCCTTTTCTTCTAGCAATGTCGCTAATTCCTGAAGCTTTCCCTTTCCAATATAATGTCCTGAATGCACCCGATCTAATTTCTGTGTTACTTCCCCAACTACCTCTATATCACAAGCCTCTGCCAATTGAGTGAGCTCTTCCATCGAATTGGAAAAGTCTTCTTTCTGATCATAATGAACGCCTACTACTATCGCTTTTTGTCTTTCTTCCATTTATGTTCCTCCATTCTGCTTATAAAAAAAACACAGGGATTCGCCGCCTGTGTTTTGAATAATCGGAATAAGAATAGTAGTAATTACACCTTGTTTTCTTATAGAAAAATACATCGTTAAGAAACAACCCTAATTTTATTGAAAAATAGGTGCTCAAAAATAAGTATTATTTCTAACTAGAAGACACGAAAAGAGAGTAGAACCCTCTCCTCCCTTTACATCATAACAATTATTTACAACCGTTAATGAAAGGTTTATTTAAAAATAGGCATACTAATCCCGATTACTCTACACACAGGCAGAGCCTTTAAGTACTATAAAATTAGTTACATAAAGTATAAAATCGAGATAGAATTCCACATCTTAAAGCAACCCTCCATTCATCTAATTTCGTTTATTATACCATAACTGTAAAAATTTTAGAAGCAGGCGATCTGGTTCAAATGCTTCTTGACATGAAGTTAACTTCAGGTTGTATCGTCTAAATACGAGGTGAGAAAATGTATCAAATTTCAGAAGTCTCTAAGCTTGTTGGCTTGTCTATTCCTACTATTCGATATTATGAGAAACTGGGCTTGATTGATCCCCCAGAGAAAAATAGCAGAGGCTATAAGGTGTATGATGACAAAATGATTCAATATCTTGGGTTTATCGTAAATTTAAAGGATACAGATATGCCTTTAGAACAAATTAAAAATTATGTAGATGCTTATAAGGAGAAGGATAATCAGAAGTGTTATAGCATTTTACAAGAGCATGCGGAAAAAATGAAATTGGAATTAGCAAAACGCCAGCAAATTTTAGAGAAAGTTCAATACAAAATTTCTTACTTTAGTACACTTAAAGGCGGCGGAAAGTAATGCAACAACCATTACAGACAGGAAATACAGCTAGAACCACTACAGATGAAGTCATCCAAAATATTAATTTATCTGGCAAAACAATTATCATTACTGGCGGTGCAGCCGGTCTTGGTTTAGAAACTACAAAAACATTAGCAAAAGCTGGAGCAACGATTATTATTCCTGTAAGAAATCCAGCTAAAGCTCAAGAGTCTCTAGCTAGAATGTCAAATATTGAGCTTTATCCTGCTTCGTTTGATTTGAGTAATAGAGATACCATAAAAGCATTCACCCAGTGGTTTCAAAAAAAATATCAAAAATTAGATATATTAATAAACAGTGCAGGGATTATGGCGACTCCTCTATCTCGTGATAGCTTTGGCAATGAACTACAAATAGCAACAAATTATTTAGGCCATTTCTTTTTGACAAAAGCATTGCTGCCAGAACTAAAGAATGCGAATGGAGCAAGAGTTGTCTATTTAACCTCAAGAGCTCATTGGTTCTCTCCATTTCATTTTGAAGATCCTAACTTTATCGACACTCCCTATGATAAGTGGACGGCTTATGGGCAATCAAAAACAGCTGTTTCCCTATTGAGCGTTGCGCTTGATGAATTATATAAAAAAGACAATATTCGATCCTTCGCGGTACATCCAGGAAGTATTGTTACAAACCTCTCTCATAATCTAACAGATGATGAATTGTCGGAAATGGGAGCAATTAATAAGAACGGAGAACGCGGCTACGACAGCTATACCAATGAACATAAAACCATTAAAGAAGGTGCCGCGACCATTGTATGGTGTGCAGTTAGCCAACAACTAGCAGGATATGGTGGCGTTTATTGCGAAAATGGAGACATTGCTCCCATAGCTACAGACGACACCGATAGAATCGGTGTCAAACCATGGGCTATTGATAAAGAAGCTGCTCTTACATTATGGGAAGAAACTCCTCTATTATTTAAGTAATTACAAGGACAGCTGTCCCGCTTCCCTTTATCATATTATGAACAAAAAAGAGAGGGATCAGGAGAATGCCTATCTGGTTCCCCCGCACTCTTAATTCCCATGAAAGGCACAGCTACTAATGTGATCGTTAACTATCCCGATGGCTTGTAGATAGGAATAAATGGTTACAGGGCCAACGAATTTGAAGCCTCTTTTTTTCAAATCCTTACTGACTTTTTTTGAAAGATTGGTTTCTGCAGGAATTTGGCTATCATATTGCCAATTGGATACGATTGGACTTCCATCTACATAAGCCCATAAAAATCCCGCAAAACTGCCAAACTCTTTTTGTATCTCCATGATTGCTAATGCATTGCTTTTAACGGATTTAATCTTTAACGGATGTTTCACAACTTCCGTATTGGTTCTGATATATTCCATATCTAATTCTGTTAAGTTTGCACAGTATTCTAAATCAAAATGATGAAAAGCTTGTCTATATGCATCTCGCTTTTTTAACACGATAGACCAAGACAATCCAGCCTGTGCTCCTTCTAACACCAACATTTCAAACAAGTACTGATCATCATGACTTGGCACACACCACTCTTTATCATGATAATCTCGCATCATTTCACTAGAATTTGCCCATGCACATCTAGTTTCCATATAACCATCCTCTTTTCATTAATATTACTAATAGTATAAATCATTTATCTAGACAACATCATGTCATATTTAGATTCAATCACCTCGCTTCTCCTTTCTTTCGATGATAAAATTAACCAAATAATATAAATATACCGTATAATTCTGTACTACCTAACCGTTATACATAGGAAAGAGTTAAGGAGGGAAAAACAATGGAAAAGCATTTTACAAAAATTTTTACCGATGAATCAAGAAAACTATTACATGAATTTGAAGAAATGATTGCATCCCACTCCAAATCCTTATGGAACTATTGTAAATATATTACAGGGTCTCCATGGGATGGAGAAGACTTATTTCAAGATACCATCATTAAATCGTTTGGAATGGCTCCACAAAGGTGGCATGAGATTACAGATAAAAAGGACTACCTTTTTCGAATTGCAACAAACGCTTGGATTGACCAATGCAGAAAAAGAAAAAGAGAGATTGGAATATTAGATGATATTCCAACTCCCTCCATTGCTTTTTCTGATCATTTACTCTTAGAAGAGATTCTACTTTCCTTGGAATCAAATTTAACGCCGAAACAAACAGCAGCCTTTCTTCTTCTCGATGTTTTCCACTTTAGCGCTGAAGAAGTCGCTGGAATTGTAAAAAGTACTCCGGGTGGGGTATATTCTGCTGTTCAACGGGCTAGGAAAAAAATCGCTTCTTTAGACTTTTCTAAATCCGAAAATTATGCAGGAACTAATTCTGCACAGAAAGAAACGATTCAGGCATACTTGCAAGCTTTCAATGAAGGAAATTTAGATAAGATGTTACGCCTATATAGTGATCAAGCTCAATACGAAGCATTCCTTGGCTTCCAAGAATATTCTAAAGACGAAATGCGTAACGGCTCCCTAATCTATGGGTTACCTGGTCATACAGCAGTAGAAAAAATACTATGGGGAAAACCAGTTATTATCGTTTTAGCCGCAACCGACGACGGATTAAAAATTCATGATATTCAATCACAAGAAATAGAGAATGGCAAAATCGTGAGCCATCAAAGCTACTTCTTTCGAAAAGAATTTATTTTAGCTGCAGCACACGAGCTAGGAATACAAGCCCAATTAGATAAACCACCATTAAAATGGTAACAGAGGAGACTAGGAAAAACTAAATAGCAAATCTGTAAAGACGAACATTCTCTAATTTAGCTTTTAAATAAAAGCTACTTTATCATACTGTTTATCTATGTTTTTAAAAATAGTTAAGTGGTAAATATAAAGTTCGTTCCATTGCGCTACAGACACACGATGTGCAGGGGAGCAACCTAAGCCTCGGCAATGCCTGTGGGATCTTAGGTTTTGCTCTCCTTCCCGGAGGAGTCGAGTGCCTCCCGCTCCATTCCACTTCATTTTTTAAAATTTTTTAAAAGGATTCATTATCTAGGATAAGGAGAGAGCTTTTACATATGAAAATAAGTAGATTGTTTCAAATTGTCTATATCTTACTAGAAAGAAAATCGATAACAGCGAACGAATTAGCCGAGAAGTTTGAAGTTTCCGTTCGAACAATTTATCGCGATATTGAAACACTTACTGAATCAGGCATCCCTATCTATACGACCCAAGGTAAAGGTGGAGGAATTACCTTGATGGAGCAGTTTATACTAAACAAATCCCTTCTCTTGGACAAAGAACAAGATGAAATATTATTTTCCCTCCAAAGCCTTTCTGCTACAAATTATCCAGAAGCAAGCGATATTTTAGTAAAACTAAGTCATTTATTTCAAAAGAGTGACACAAAGTGGATTGAAGTAGATTTTTCAGCATGGGGAAGTGATTCAAAAAGGAAGGAGTATTTTTCTCTATTTAAACAAGCTATATTAGAGAGAGAAGTAATCTCTTTTCACTATATAAATTCAAATGGTGATAAAAGCTACCGAAGAGTCCTCCCAACTAAATTATTATTTAAGGACAAGTCTTGGTATTTAGAAGCCTACTGCTTAGACAAAACAGCTTCTCGAATTTTTAAGATTAATCGTATGTCCAAAATAGAAGTAACCGACGATCATCTAGAACAATTAGAGAATGGAGAAACTCTATCATCGACTCCCCCATTCCACAATGATACTCAAGAACGGGCCGATTTAGTTCTGAGAGTTAACCCTAAGGTTAGCTATCGCATTTATGACGAATTCGATGAAAAACATATTACAATCAAGAAAGATGGATTTTATCAAATAACAATCTCTCATATGAAAGGAGAATGGCTATATAGCTATCTCTTATCCTATGGCAATTATGTAGAGGTTATTGAACCTACGGATATAAGGAATGAATTAAGAACTAGAATTCAACAAATGCTGAATCAATATAAAAGATAAAAACCAGCTCTTAATATGATATAACGTAGTCAAGTACTCGGGGTATAGTAAAAATGTACACAAAATTCAATATGGAAAAGCGAGGTTTTATATAATGGAAAGACTGCCCCAAATCATTACCGACTTTATCAATGCGGCAAATAACTATGAGACTCAAGGATTTTTAGCAACATTTTCTAATGATGCCATTATTAAAGAAGACTCATTAGGAAAAATCCTCGTTGGAAAAAACGAAATTCAACACTACTTCGAATCCTATTTCATAGATTACCAAACACAAACAGAAATATTAACATATACAACATCTGAAAATATTATTGACATGAAAGTTTTATTCACTGGTAGTTTTCCAGGTGGAGAAATTAATGGACTTTTTAAATTTAGTCTGAACGACGAAGGACAAATTTCAAACTTAGAAGCTGATTTAGAGTAGGCTGATGGGAAAACAGAGGGAAGGTTCTTCCACTTCCCAAAAGGAATCAGGAGGAACACTCCCTCTGTCTCTTTATACTTTAAATCTGCTAATTAGTTCTTTTAAATTCTCTGCTAAATTGGATAAATCGGATGCAGATGCTGCAATTTCTTCCATGGATGCTAGCTGTTCTTCTGCTGAAGCTGCCACATTTTGAGAATGCATGGAAGTATGCTCAGATATGTTGATGATACCAGATACCGTTGCTAAAACTTCTTGCGTGCTAGCAGAAATTTGTTCAGAGATTGCCGCCATATCATCTGTTAGCTCTGTCATTTTTTCCATGAACTGATAAATTTCTTGGAAGTTATCCTTTGTTTGATTAACAATTGCCAATCCTTCTTTTACATCTGTATTCACCTTTTCAATGGATCGATTGGACTCCATCATTTCTTCCTGTATCGTCTTTATTAACACAGAAATTCGGGAGGAAGACTGCTGAGATTGCTCTGCTAATTTTCTCACTTCATCTGCAACTACCGCAAAGCCTTTTCCATGTTCACCAGCTCTAGCTGCTTCAATTGCCGCATTTAATGCTAACAAATTTGTTTGATTTGCAATATCTGTAATTATCTTTGTTATATTCTCAATCTCTTGGGAACGATTATCCAGATTCTTCATTACTTCCCCACTTACTGCAACGGAACGATTGATTTCATTTATTTGGTTCACGGTCTTATCCACAAAGAAGCTACCTTCCTTTGCCTTCTCCGTTGCATTTTTGCTCACATCTGAAATAACGATAGCATTATCAGCGATTGATTGTATTCCTTTTGAAACCTCTTCAATAGCAAATGAACTCTCTTGAACACTAGTAGTCGATTGCTCCGCCCCATCTGCAACTTGCTGAATGGATTCTGTTATGGTCTCCGTTGCTTTGCTAGTCTCTTCAGCACTTGCTGTTAATTCTTCAGAAGAAGATGCAAGACGTTCAGAGGACATAATTACTTCATTGACCATCGACTTAAGATTCCCTGCCATTTTATTATAGCTATCTGATAAGAGACTTAATTCATCACCAGAATTGTCTTGTATATTCTTTGTAAAATCACCTTCTCCAGCTCGTTCCAAAGCAGCTGTCAAATTAGAAAGTCTCTTTTTCATTTGTCTTGTAAAAATGGATACAACAACAGAGGCTAGAACAATCATAATCACCAAAACTATAATAAATTTCGTTAAAAAGGAAGATATAATTCCATCAATTATCTCTTGAGAAGCCCCGACATATAAAATACCGATAACTTCCCCTGTTGCATTCTCTAAGGGCATATATGCCGTTTGATATAATTTTCCGACAACATTTGCTTCCCCATAAAAACTTTCTCCTTTATTTAATACAGTGCTTACTACTTCTGGTGAAGCCTGTGTGCCAATTGCTCGTTCTCCATCCATCATGACATTTGTCGCAATCCGTGTATCTCTTTGGAAAATCGTTACGGTATCCCCAGTATCCTCACCTATATTGTCGACTACCTCATAATTCTCATTGAGAACAGTATCTCCCTTATAAAGTTTATCTTCTTTAATTTCCCAATCACCTGGAAACTTATTATTTAAATAGCGATAAGCAAGTCCGATATCCCCTTTTGCTTTCTCTGTAGCAAACTGTTTAATTCCCCTTGTAATTTCCTGATTTACCACAAACCCAATAACACCAGACAGAACTAGAATAATTGCAAATACAATAATATTTATTTTTGTTCCTAGCTTTAATTTAAGTTTCATATTTTTCCCCCTTTTCATCCCCTAAATCCCTCCTATTTTCTTCGGACAGAATCGTTTAAAAAAATACTCTTAATAAAGAGTATTTGATACACTTATTACATAGAATGACCTTTATTAGCTGCTAGTCTTGCTTCATACCTTTCTTTGATTCTTTCGTAAAACACTTAACTAGTACTCTTACTATCGGATCTTAATTTAGAATGTTTATTAAATGATACACTTGATAAAAATGGAAAAAGAAGGACGGCGCTTCTCTTTAAGAGAAGCATCGTCCCTCTGCCGTCCTATTTACGAACGAAATACCCAATCATCGCTCCAATAAATGCGGGTAAAACCCAACCCAATCCTATTTCATAAAAAGGAAGAACATTTGCGTAGAAATTCCCAATTTGCTCGAAAAAGCTGAGCTTAGCTTCTGGAATACTATCTACAAGTGCCTGATAACCGTCCAGTATGCTTACGAACAGTGTTAAGATAATGGATGTTAAGTACACACTCTGCTTTCCTTTAAATACTGGCGAAAAAAGTGCAAGCAAGATAAGCACAATCGCTAAAGGATATAAAAACATAAGCACAGGTACAGCAAATTGAATAATTTTGTTTAAGCCTAAATTTGCAAATAAGAAAGAAACAACACATAGAATAAGCACAAAGGCTTTATAGCTAATCTTCGGAAATGCTTCATGAAAAAACTCACTGCAAGATGTAATTAATCCGATACTTGTTTTTAAACAGGCAAGAACTATAATAATTGCAAGCAGTATTCCACCGAAAGAACCAAAATAATGCTTTGCGACAGCGGCAAAGATAAGCCCACCATTTTCAAAAGATCCCACAGCTTGTACACTTGAAGATCCCATATAGGTGATAAATCCATAAATAAGCATCATTAACAACATGGCAAAAATTCCTGATTTCCAAGTTGTTTTGGCAATACTTTTTACATCGCTAATCCCCTTCCCTTTGATTGCATTAATCACAACAATCCCAAAGGCAAGTGATGCAAGGGCATCCATTGTATTATAACCTTCTTTAAATCCAGTCATAAAAGCACTATTTATATAGGTTCCTTGTGGCTCTTGAAAGCTCCCCATTGGGCGAACAAGACTTACAATAATCAATAAAAATAAAAACACTAGAAATGTGGGAGTTAAATATTTACCAATTACATCCATAATCTTTGCTGGATTTAATGAAAAATAGTAAACGAGCAAAAAGAAAAGAAAACTAAAAATAGCCAAAAAAAGCGGAATATATCCATTCTCTATAAATGGCTCAATCCCAACTGCAAATGGAACTGTAGCTGTACGAGGAATCGCAAAAAATGGTCCAATTGTTAAGTAAAGAAAGAGAGAAAAGAGAAATCCGAATGCTGGATGAACACGATCCGAAAGCTCGCGCACACCGTTACTTCCTGATAATCCAATTGCTAATATCCCGAGAAATGGCAGTCCAATAGCCGTAACCAGAAACCCCGCTAGTGCTAGCCAAAAATTCGTACCAGCAAGCTGTCCGAGCTGGATAGGAAAAATTAAATTGCCTGCTCCAAAAAACATACCAAAAAGCATCGTACCAATCAGAGCATAGGTGGAAAAAGAAATTCTTGATTGCATGATCTATTACTCCTTAAAAAAATTCATATAAATTAGATAATACGTGAACATATAAAAGTTCTCAACCACTTCTAAAGGATTTTCTAATAATAGTTCTTTTTTCCTTTTATCTGGATGGTCATTCTCTTAATTCCTTTCTTAAAACCTCTCCAGGCAAACCATCCATTTCTCCAATCCATTCAGAAGTAAATCCCAGCTTGATTAAGATTTTCTTCGAAGCAATATTAGTCGGATCAATAATTGCCTTTACGACCTTTACATTTGTTTGTTCTGCTAATGATAGTATGGTCCCCGCGATTTTACTTCCATATCCTTTCCCCCATGCTTCAGGTAAAAGCATATAGCCAAGTTCTGCCTCCTCCTTTTTCCGTTCATTTACAGTCAAATGACCAAGTCCAATAAACACTTCTGCTTCTGGATGAAAAAAAGCATAAGAACCAAACACATTATATTTCTCATTGCGATTTAGTAATTTCTGGAAATTTATTTCGACCTCTTCTTCTGGTATTGCTCGCTCAGTAATAAGTGCCATCACACTTTTATCAGATACTAGCTGATAATATAATGGAAAATCATTTACTGTAAACCTTCGATAGAACATATTAGTTCTTCTCCTCCCGTATCTTTTATTTCCCTTTTCCCACCATTAATTATGACAATCTAGTGAAGTCTGTATACCAAGCACCCTTTGATAGGATGCTAAGAATATTCTAAAACAAAGAAGGGATAATTCAGTGGAAAAAAGATTAAATTTATTAATGTTTAGTGGCGATTATGATAAAGCGATGGCAGGCTTAATTCTTGCAAATAGTGCCCGTGATTTAAATATAGAAGTTACGATGTTTTTCACATTTTGGGGCCTTTTATTGCTTAGAGATCCAGAAAAAATCGATATGGAAGGTAAGTCTATTTATGAAAAAATGTTTGGCATTCTTACCCCAGAAGACGTGGAAAAGCTCCCTTTATCAAGAATGAACTATGCTGGCATCGGTAAAAGAATGATGCAAGAGATGCTTGATGAAAAAGAAGCACCTCCACTAATAGCTTTCTTAAAAGGGGCTCGAAAAAAACAAATAAAGTTTCTTGCCTGTAAACTATCTGTAGATATACTAGGATTCAAACAAGAAGAATTTTATCCAGAAGTAGAAATTGTTGATGCAAAGGTGTATTTGGAAGATGCCTTAAAGTCGGATATCCAGCTTTTTATTTAAAAAAAATACACACCTTTTCTAAAAAGGCGGTCCATCTGCTTTGCAAATGACCGCCAAAAACTTTAATATATTTCCGTTGCATCAGGCTGTAGCTTATAAACATGCCTTAAATGGCTTTTTACCTTATTCGTCTCTTCCAATGGATAACAAAAATCCAACTGTTTTCCAACTTCTAAAGCCACTCTTTCAAATAATGCCGTCATTGAAAATAATGCTCTCCAAACTTGGTCATACTCTCCATTAGGATAGGTCTCCAGCAGTTTCTCCCATGTATGCTCATTAAGGTATCGCTTTAAGTACTTACTATTTTTGCCCATACTAAGCGAGAACTCTGTTTTGATGCCAACCTTCCATTCTAACATTTTCAAAAGCATTGCTCTTACTATATTCATATGATCAATCGCATAGAGGATTTCTTGCCTCCATAATCCCTTAACCACATAGGTAGATACCCACCAGAATTCATTCACACAGTCAGCGAATTGTTCTGCTGTCGGCTTTTTCACCCAATATTTCTTATCTGTGCTAGGCGGGACATGTGGAAGATTATCATCCTTATCTAATAAAACCAACGTCAGCCCATCCTCTTGGCAGTAGCTCTCCTTTTGCTCAATAGGAATAAGCGTTAAATCAATCCGGTTCCCATCTGCAAATAACATAAGATAAGAGAATCGCCCACCAAGCGTTGATGGGAAGAGAGAAGAATCTTCTGGTGTTTGCATAATGATTCTTTCTCCAAAGACATCCACCCAATCAGGCTCATTCAATAAAGATTTCATATTATCCACGATATACACAATATCAAAATCTTGAAAAGGATCTTTTGGTACATTGGGATTGGTTCTTGATCCATTCATACAAACAGCTCTCACTCTATGATTCCCATTAGCCACTTTCAGCACTAAATCTAGCATCTGCTTCTCTGTCCGCATTCTATTCCCTCCAATTATATGAAATCGGCTATTCCTCTATTTATAATTGGTGGTGCCCGAATCCAAATAAAATCTCGTTATATAAAGTGCTCTCCATCATTCATCTTCTTCCCACTCCATTTAATAAATAATATATGGTCCAAAAAATATCGTTAATAAAATAATATGTACACCAACAAAATAGATAATTCTTGGTGCCCCTATCCATTCATTCACATGTTTCGTTAACATAGTTAAAAAATATGCAATAACAGCAAATAATAATAGATAGACATAAGGACTGCCTGAAAAAGTTAAATATCCCGGTGCACTTGATAATATATTAGGTACAAAGAAACGATCCTTAAATAGTACGGCGGCGACTAAATAAATACCGATTCCCGTATAAAAAATCCATGGTCGATCATAATCCACTTTTCTACTGAAAAACAAATACATAACTATCACAAATAGGATTGGCCATATTAACCAAATGAAAGAAAGAGCAAAAGCAAAAAAGGAAGTAGAAAGCATTCCAAATGTTTTTCCAAGCGCCTGCAGCCAATCTTCAGCTGTATGTTTAATTTGCTTGTTTATCCCCGACAGGTCATTGGAAGAAACATAAACTTTATTGCCATCTCCATCAAGATCCATCCAAACAATTGTATTCTCATCTAACCATTGAGGAATAGTGGAAATCGCCGCTGTATTACTGCGCCGTTCTGTTTTGGTATCTCCCTTTTCTCCTATTTCAGATTCATAAATATTAAATCCACTCTTCTCATTATATTTCGTTTCCGTAAAACCATTCGCTTTAAATAAAAGACTCGGTTTTCCATCCCTATAAGTAAAGGCGACATCTGAAATTTCCGTTAATTTCCCGTTCTCTATTGCAGGGTCCTGAAATGCTAACTCATACTGTACAGGCAGTTGAGTGCTTGCAATATCAATTTCTGCAAAATAGTTAAAATACTCAGGTTTACCTTGTGTTAACTCCAGCTCTTCTTGAAGTAATAATGCTAGTTTCTGTTCCTCAAATGTGAAGGAAATCCCATTTACTATCTTTCCAGGATCAACCTTTATTTTTGTTTCATATAAATGATTTATTTTTCTATCCTGAAGACGGTATAAAGTTAGTTCGACATTACTTTTTCCCTTTGTAAACAAGAGAAGATGTATGCCATCATCATTCTCTTCAATAGAAATCTTTTCCTTATCTAGATTAATCTCCATCAGTTTCGAAGATTTTTTTGTTTCAGGATTTAATAGAAATAGCGTATTTTCTTTTACATATAGAATAGACGAATCCAGCGGGTAGAATTCCTCTACATCAGCAACTAATTCCGTCTTATTTTGGTCATAAATATTTTTATAGTCAAAATAAATCAGCTGATCATTTCCCTGATAAATTTGTGTCCATTTATCTACTGGAATATCATATTCCTTCTCTTTTTCTATACGAAACTCCTTATTCATTGTTGCCGTATTTAATTTATTTTTCTGAAAAAAGGAGAACAAGTAATGGCCATCCTCTGTTTTTTTTATTGCTGGTAATTTATTTACTTCAGATTGACCAACTAATAATCCTCTGCTCCAATCTGATTCCGGCTGTGCTGTAACTTTGGAAAAGTTTTGGACAAACAATAAAAACACTCCTAATAAAATCAGCACACCTGGTATCACCAAATATAGATTTAGTCGCATCCAGGTCTTCATCTTATTCCCCCATATTGTTTCAAATGAACTCTCTTTGTTTTTTGAATATAACAATAATAGCATATTTTCTGACAAAATATGCTATTATTATCCTCTTTTCTATATCGCAAATAAAAGACGACATTAAATAGGGATCCGTTCTATTTTAATAAGAACAAATCCCATTTTACTCATTCACCCAGTTAAAATATCTTCTTTCGGATATCGAATCTTTGCTTTATTTGGTTTTGCTAAAGAAAAAGCTAAAGTTAACGGTCCTATTTTTCCGACGAACATAACAAAAACAATCACCATTTTCCCTATCGACGTTAATGCACCTGTTAGTCCCATCGATAAGCCTGAGGTACCAAAAGCAGATACTACTTCAAACACAATTTCAAGGAATCTTGCATTATTCTCGGTTACATCCAAAATAAAAATGGCTACACATATAACAGATAGACTTATAATCGTGATTGCCAATGATTTTACAACGGTTCTATCATCAATAGATCGATTAAAAACAACGATTTCTTCTTTATTTCTTAAAAACGAAAGAACAGACAATACCATAGCAAGGAAGGTTGTTAGTTTAATACCTCCACCTGTAGAACCGCTTCCTGCCCCAATAAACATTAGCAGAATCATTAAAAACAGGGTTGATTCATTTAAGCCACCAATATCAACTGTATTAAAACCAGCTGTTCTTGGCACTACTCCCTGAAAATAAGCAGCTTGGATTTTCCCAGACAAGGATAAATCTCCTAATGTTTGAGGATTATCATATTCAAAGCTGAATACAAGAAACACGGCAATAATATTAATGACAATTGTTCCAACTACCATCAACTTTGTATGCAAGGTAAGTTTATTAAACTCCGATTTCTTCCACAAATCAAACACAACGGTAAAACCTATTCCCCCAACAATAAAGAGAATAGAAATAATGATATTAACGACTGGGTCTGCTACATATCTAGTTAAGTTATCCGGCCAGATGGAAAATCCAGCATTATTAAAGGAAGAAACAGAGTGAAAAATTGCTGCATAACTCCCTTTTCCCCATCCCATTTCTGGAACCCATCTGATAGCTAGTAGAACTGCCGCAACAGTCTCGAGAATAATGGAAAATAAAAATAACTGCTTTGCTAATTTGATAATTCCTCCCATAGACGTTTGACCTAAAGCTTGCTGGATAAGAAGACGCTCTTTAAATCCAATCTTTCTCCCTAAGGTCATGAAAATTAAGACAGCAAACGTCATGATTCCTAATCCACCAAGCTGAATTAAACATAATATCACTATTTCTCCGAATAAGGTAAACGAAGCTCCGGTATCAATAACGGCTAAACCAGTAACTGTCATTGCAGAAGTAGACGTGAATAACGCATCTATCCATGAAATGCTTCCAGTCGTAGCTAAAGGTACTTTCAAAAGAACTGTACCTAGTATCGTAAAAGCTAAAAATACGAAAATAAGAATCTGAGGCGGGCTTAATGCAATTATATCCTTTTTCTTAGGAATCCTCATTCTTTCCCTTCTTCCTTCCAATATAACGTCCTACAAAATGATTCTTTCATAGCTTGTGCAGAATTTTCGTTCCTATAATTTTTTATTCTAAAATTCACACGTCAAAAACCACAGAGGTATCCTACTGTGGTCCATGAATTACGCAATGAGCACAAGTTCGATTCACTCTTCTTACAACGCTTGCGAAGTTAGCAGTCGGATTCGGGTCTAAGAAATAACCCTACCTTTCACAAAAAGGATTCACCCCTAGTGATTATTCACATAAAAATTGGGTCCTCCACTCCTCCTACATGGAGGATTCAGCGACATTACTTGAAATTTATTATTTTTTTGTATCTTACTCTGTTAATAGAGGTTTGTAAAGGGCTATTTAGGTTAAAAATCAAGCAAAAACAAGGAGAAATAACTTCTTCTCATTCTCATTCTTTATTTTTCTAATCATGGCTATTATTTATGCTTATTCATATATCCAATGCAGCCAAATCTATTTTCATTATTTCAATTGACCTAACAAACTGATAGCTAATATTTTTCCTCGCCATATTCTTTAATCATCCTATAAAAGGATACCCAAATTTCTTATCACTAATAAATAAATAACAAAAGAATAATAGATAGTGTATCCATGTTGATAGCAGAAAATACTAATGATACCGCCAATCCGCTCAACACTTACACTCACAAGCGCCCTACTTATAATATATACGAGACTAAGATTTAGTTTGATGTTAAAGCGATCGTATAAATAAAAGAAAAGAGAACTGATTGGCGCATACATCACATGGGATAAAAAATCGATTAGTTCAAAAGAAGAACTATCATTGATTATATAATAATGAACTGGCAATACACTTAAAGTATAACCAAACAAGAAACCCAAAAAACACCACACATGAGATAAACACTGGTTGTCTTTTTGGAAATCGTTTTGGAAGGATGAACACCACCAAAAATCCAACAGGGAGTGAAATGATAATACTCCACTCATTCGTATTAAACTATTATCATAGCGTATCTCATTCATTTTTTTCATTTCTCCTTTATCTAGGCCAATAAACCAGCGGCCTATTCACCATACTTTATAGCATAAATAAACACCCCATACATAAGAAATGAGTAATATTCGTTCCATTTAAGGAATGTAAGGGATATCAGTCCTCAAATATATTCGGTCTTCTAATGATAAGCATAAAAAAAATGGTTACCGAAGCTTCCCATCGCCATTTTGCCTTCCAATTAGATTGAAGTACACATTCAGACAAAAGAATTTGAAAAGGTATTACAATAAAGCGACATATATAATAGACATGGCAAAAGAACCTTCCACACTTCGAGTAAGTGGCAGCCCTTGCAAATTAACATCAAGTATAGTAAACAAAGTAATCGTTGATATTCCGATTATAAAGTACAAAAAAACCATTTCAGTAAGTGTTAACCTTTTAGGAACAACCGCAAATACAATCAACACGGAACATGGTTAACAATAGCTAGAATCGCGAGGGACATGATAATCATCCTTTAAATTGACATATAACAGATAATATTCCCAAACCACAACGTTATTTATAAAATAAAGATTTCACTAAGGAAATGGTTCTAAAGACTTTCTTTCCACAAGTACATTTTGCTCCATATATAACATCTTAGGCAATCGAAAAAACCCTTCAAGCTTTATAAACTTAAAGGGTTTTTCCATAAAAATATGCCTATATTGATTTTACCTATATTTTGACGTGATACCTTCCCTTAGGGACAACTAAAGGAGTACCAGAGACTGGATCATTAATAACTGTACAATTAAGGCCAAAAATATCTTCAACTAATGTACTCGTAATAATATCTTCTGGTTTTCCTTCTCCCACAAGCCTCCCTTTTTCCAGCGCAAAAATATAATCAGCGTAACGTGCAGAAAGGTTGATATCATGTAGCACCATTACAATCGTTGTCCCGTATTTCCGATTAAGATCGGTTAACAGATCTAAAATTTCTACTTGATAAGTGATATCTAAGAAAGTTGTCGGCTCATCAAGAAATAAAATATCTGTTTGCTGGGCTAATGCCATCGCAATCCAAACACGCTGTCTTTGCCCACCGGATAGCTCATCAATATCACGATTAGCAAATTCTGTTATTTCCATCATTTCCATTGCATCTGCAACCGCCTCATAATCCTTTTTTGACCAACCACTTAAGAAAGATTGATGAGGGAATCTCCCTCGCCCAACTAAATCTGCTACCGTTATTCCTTCAGGCACAATAGGAGATTGCGGTAAAATGCCAAGAATTCGAGCTAATTGCTTTGGCGGAAACTTACTTATCGCCTTTCCATCAAGGGTGATATTACCAGACGAAGATTTAATTAGATTAGATAGTGTTTTTAAGAGTGTTGATTTCCCGCAGCCATTCGCTCCGATTATCACACTTATTTTATTACTCGGAATTTCAAGCTCGATATCTTCTAAGATCATTTTATTTTCATAGCCCGAGGCTAACTTTTCCGCTCGAAATTCATGTATCTTATCCATTACAATTCCTCCTTTCGATTCATTCGAATTAATAGCATGATTAAGTATGGAGCACCTAGTATACCTGTTATCACCCCAACTGGGTATCTAGCAACAAATGCAAACTGCCCAATAAGATCAGATGCTAAAACTAAAATGATTCCCACAAGACCTGCTGGTATAACACTAGAGAAACCAATACCAACTAACCTTTTTGCGATAGGTCCAGAAAGGAATGCGACAAATGCAATGGGTCCTGTTGTAGCAGTAGCTAAAGCAATGATTAGTACCGAACTGATAATCAAAATAACCCTTGTTCTATCTGTATTAACTCCAAGAGATGTTGCTGTTTGCTCTCCAAGTTCTAACATATCTAAACGCTTTCCAAGTAAGATAATGATAGGTGCAAAGATAAGAACGGTAACCATAAGAGCATAAAGATTCTCCATTTTAGCTCCATTTAAACTACCACTTAACCATCTCATCGCTGTAGGAACATCATGATGCTGTCCGATAAGCAATAAATAGGATATTACCGCATTTAACATTGCCTGTATTCCAATTCCTATCAATATTAACCTACCAATGGAAAAAGAACTTCCTTTTGATAATAGGAAAATGACGATTACCGTAGCTAGTCCACCGATTATTGAAGCAATCGAAACAAACGTACTACTTGCATGAAGAACAATAATACAAAAAACCGCAGCAGCACTTGAGCCCGCTGTTATTCCAATAACATTTGGGTTTGCTAAAGGATTACGAAGCATTGTTTGAAATACATGTCCTGAAATACCAAAAGCAAATCCAGCGAAAACACCAGCAACCATTCGTGGAAATCGTATCGTTCCGACCGCAAAGGAGGCTCCTTTTACCTGTTCACCTAGTAACACACTAATTACATCTGTAACAGGATAAATCGTGTTTCCTAACATAAGCATCGTACAGCATAGCGCAAAAGCAATGATTGCAAGAAGCCAAGTAACAAGTATAAAACGACGACGTCTTTTTATTCTACCTATCATAATTAGATTCAATGATTCATTCATCATAACGCACGCATTTTCGCTTTCATAGTTATTAAAATTAAAATTGGAGCACCAATAAATGCCGTGACTACTCCTACTTCGAGCTCACCAGGGCTACCAAGAAGTCGGCCACATACATCTGAAATGGTTAGTATAATCGCTCCAGCTACAGCTGACATGGGGATAATATACCGTAAATCAGGTCCAATAAGGAGTCTAATCACATGTGTTGCAAGCAGACCGATGAAGCCAATTGGACCTGCTAGCGCTGTTGCTGCACCGCACAATAATACTCCTCCGAATGCCGCAACAAGTCTAAGTGTGCCGGTCCGTACACCTAATCCTGTAGCTACTTCATCCCCCAATGCTAAAGCATTTAAGGCTGGAGCAGAAAAAAAAGCTATTAATATACCAACAAGAAGAAACGGAACGAATATAGAGATAGAATCCCAATTTCCAGCTCCAACACTGCCCACCTGCCAAAATCTAAATTGATCCATCACATTGGATCGCGGAATCATAATGGCCATTACTAGAGAGGATAAAGCAGCACTTGTCGCCGCCCCCGCTAAAACGAGCTTAAGGGGGGTGGCACCGCCACTCCCCATCGAACCAATTCCGAATACAAAAATGGCAGTTAAGATTGCCCCTGCTAATGCAAACCAAATGTATTGACCAGCAGTGCCAATATGAAAAAAGGATATTCCACAAACAACGAATAGAGCTGCACCTGTGTTTACTCCTAATATGCTAGGATCTGCAATCGGATTACGTGTGACAGATTGCATAAGAGCCCCAGAAACTCCTAATGCAGCACCACACATTAAACTAAATACAGTTCTAGCAATTCTTTGGCGAACAACATTTGCCCCATGGGACTGTATGTCAGGATGGAATAATCCATCCATTATTTCATTCCAGCCAACTGTACGAGAGCCAAAAGCAAGAGACGCCAATATACTTATACCGAGTAAGACAATAGAAAATAATAATACGCTCATAAACTTTCTCGGTATTACTAACTGCTTATTTTTTAGAACGGATGTATGATCCATTTAGTTCACTTTACTTACAGCTTCTGAGAGTAATTTTAAGTACTCATCGAGAGTATATTCAATGGACAGTGTACTTGGTGTTCCTGCTGCTGCAAGTGGCGTATTATCCTCAATAATCACAACAGATCCTCTCTCTACAGCTGGAATTTTCCCGAAAATCGGATCAGCCTGTAAAGCCGCAAGTGTTTCATCATTTCCATAGGAAACGAAAATATCAACATCATTTAATATATCAGCATTTTCAGCACTTACTTCCAAATAGAAACTAGTTGGGTCCGTCATTTGACTTGTTATACTTTCCGGATACTCCATCCCTAACTCTGTAAGAAATTCACCACGAGGATCTGTTGGAGAGTAGATGTAAAACTTCGATAAATCAGAACCATTCATACTCACGAATGCTGCTTTTTTCCCTTTTATTTCAGGATATTGATTCGCTTTATCAGCAATAAACTTTTCTGTATCGGAAATAAGCTGTTTTCCTTCTTCTTCCATGCCCATTCCTATTGAATTGTACGTTACTTGTTCACGCCAGGACGCTACCCAAGGACTTTCTTGATAGGCAACCACTGGTGCAATTTCACTTAAAGTATCATATTCTTCTTGTGTAATACCAGAATATGCTGCAAGAATAACATCTGGATTAGAATCAGCAATTGCTTCAAAATCTAAGCCATCTGTATCTTGATAGATATTAGGATTTTCCTCACCTAGTTCTTCTAGTTTTTCAGCCGTCCAAGGTAACATACCGCTATCATCTTGAACACCATAATTTGCTGCAGAGAAACCAACTGGTACAACGCCTAGTGCAAGTGCCACATCTTGGTTGGACCACGCAATAGTAGCAACACGTTCTGGCTTCTCTTCAATTACGCTATCACCAAACGCATGTTTAATCGTGATTGGATACTGCGAATCTGTATTGGAATCAGCGGACTTTTCTTCATCCGTTTTCGGAGATGACTGACTTGAACAACCTGCTAGTAAAAGAATTGCAACAACTGAGAATAAGAAAATTTGAATAAATGACTTTTGGCGTTTTTTAAACATATGTATGTCCTTTCCTTTTTTGATTTTTATAATGATTATCATTCTCAATTATAATACTTGTTTTTTATTTTTCTGTCAATTACAACTAAGAAAAATACCTACTATTATGCGTGATCGTGTCGAAATAACAGCATAAGCAATTATACTTTCTAAAGAGTTACGAATAAAAGGGCAATAATCCCAAAGAATTATTGCCCTTTTATTCGTAATTTCGACTTTAAGTAGCTCTGTTAACTATTTCTCTACGAAAAAACTTTATTATTAGTCTCCATTTATTGTAACTTTTTACAAAAAAGAAACTCGCCATTGTCTATTCAACCACTTCCTTTATCATCTAAAGGAATTTTAAGCTATAAGGAAAATATTAATTCGCTAATTTCACTAGCATATGCGCTAATTTATGGCGTTCTTCTTCATTTCCCACCTTCCAAAGTTCCTGAAGAAGAGCTTCCTCACGATTTTGCGGTTCAGCATTTTTAGCGAGATAACCCGCAACTTTTTCAGCACCTTTTGCTAATTGCTCTTCATCCATGCCGAGATTTTTTCCTAATTCTATTTTACTACTAAGATAGGATTTGAATTCATTAAAATTCACTAGCTTGTCATGCATTTCTTTATTGCCCATGTCCTTCACTTTTTCTTCAGCCTTGTTGGGGTTCGCATCATAATTATTCATCATATAATCTTCCCTCCAATTGTTTTAGTCCCTTAACTATTCCCCCGAAAGGCATATTAAAACTTATTGTGAGTTAACAATAATATCCAATGACCGAATATCGTTAAGCCTATACAAAAAACGAAGGACTGCCGGGAATATACACCCGAAAATACCTTCGCTTCAAAAAACTATTTATTATTCTATTTAACTGGACCTATATATCGATCTCTACCTGCTCCTAACCCAAATAGAAAGATTAATAACGACGCGCCAACCAAAATAAATAGTGGTGTGGTCCAACTATTTGATACATCATGTAAATACCCAAAGAGGGTGGGACCAATTGCAGCGAGTAAATAGCCAACTGATTGAGCCATACCAGAAAGTTCAGCAGCCTGCCTAGCACTCTCCGTTCTTAAGCCAAAAAACATCATCGCTAAACTGAATGCAAATCCTCCCCCAATGCCTATCATGACAATCCAACATATAATAAAACTTTTACTTCCATAGATTAATCCCAGTGTTCCAGATAATAGTAAGACGCTAGTTATACTTACTAAGGAATGCTGGCTTTTCATTCGCCCCGCAATAATAATAATTGGCACGATAAAAGTAAATGGAAGTAACGCCAATTGCATAACAGAAAGCAGCCAACCAGATTGGTCTGAACTTATTCCTTGTTGTTGTAAAATCTCAGGCAGCCATGCAATAAGTATGTAAAACACCATCGATTGTAATCCCATAAACAAGGTCACTTGCCACGCTAATGGAGAACGCCACAACTTCACCTGACTATCCACTACTTTATTTTGAACAATCACTGTTTCCTTGTTAAAATATTTTACTTGAGGCAACCAGAATAAAATCGATAAGAAACTAAGCATTCCCCAAATCCCTAATCCACCTTGCCATCAAAGTCCAATAGCAATTGGAACACTAATTCCTGAAGCAATAGCACCTAATAGATTCATTGAAATAGAATACACACCTGTCATTAATCCAATTCGTGTTGGAAACTCTTGTTTAATGAGACTAGGCAATAACACATTAGAAATAGAAATCGCTAACCCAAGAACCGCTGTACCAATATATAAAGCCGTAACCCCTGGTAGGAATCGTAAAACAATTCCTATCGTAAGAAAGATAATAGACGTCAGAATCATGACTTCCACACCAAATTTCCGAGCTAGTTTAGGTACAATGGGGGAGAAAAGGGCAAAAGATAATAATGGCACTGTGGTAATCATACCTGCCATTGTATTGGAAATATGTAGATCATCCCTTATAAATCCTACTAAAGGACCCACTGAAGTTAATGGAGCTCTTAAATTGGCAGCAATAAAGATAATACCTACAATAATCATCCAAACTGCTGATTTACGAACAGCTTGATTTAATTGAATATGTTGATTAGTCATGATTTCCCCCTGATTTTTATTTATCCTTATATGAATTAGTCATTTGAGCATATTAATATATTATAATTTACAAAATAATAATAAACTAACAATATTGTCTATTATTATTGATTAACAGGAGTAATATTTTCGATTGCAAAAATCATTTAATCAATCAGGTATAAGCTATTTTTTTATACAAAAAATAACTAGATGCACTGTTTAATACAGTAAAATTCCACAAAATTTATGATCTGATTTCACTATAATGGACAAAAAACCGAAGGCGTGCCGGGATAATCCCGGACATGTTGCTTTAAAATAAAGTTTAATCAAAAATACCTCCCAAGCCAGCGTTTTACGATAAATAAAAGAATCAATTTTGAAAAAAGATTGATCAAAATTGATTCTTATCCAACAGATTTAAGTTTCGGTTTTATAAAAAAGTTTGATCATTTTCTATGTATTTCTCCACAATCACGCCCTTTTCTAGAACAATTATATAACCTAAAATTCTTCATTTTTAATTTTGCTCTTGGAGATCCCCCAAAAAAAGAGTCCATAGAATAGACTCTTAAAATCGAGAATTAATTTTCCTGTAACTCTTTCACTTTTCTGTAAAATCTTATCTTTTTATCTCCTGTCGGAGTCAATGATTCTCATTATGAGAATCAAAAAGCATTAGATATGCAAAAAACTCAGATGTTTCTTGATTAACATGAGGTGTGTCGATTCCACGTTCAATAATCATATCAACTTTTAGTTCTTCGTAATTGGAGGTTATTGCATTTAACTGGGATTCAATAATGACAAGTATTCTTTCATTATCAGATGTAATCCCCATATGATTGTAGTAATGATCACTTTTTTCATTTCTTACTACTTCATACGAAATGAAATTTAAGTTATCCAAGTTAGATTTTATAGGGTCGTTTTTGTGTACATTAATATAGTTAAGCATTGTCATTTTTAAGAAAATAGCTTCGGATTCTGATAATTCTGTTTCGACAATATCTAATTTTTTTTGAAATGCGGAGATAACGTCATTAACTGATTGTAACGGTCGAATCTCATGGGAATATTGCTGCTTCAAATATGCTTTGTACTCAACATGGTCCACGTAATCACCTCATTAA
>NZ_JVDT01000142.1 GCF_001076885.1 Bacillus sp. 522_BSPC | reverse complement strand
AGTATATGCTTGAAGGAAGCTGTAGTATCCAGAACGAGAAACCTCTAAAAGATCGCAAAAATACTTGGTCATACGCTTAAATCCATTTTGTTTAATGGTCTCAGAAATTAATTGATTTACTCTACTTGGTTCTAGGTTTTTTGTTTCGTTTAGCAGCCTCCTTTCTGTCACTTCTAGCTTTTTTAATAACTCTACCTGTCCCTCCAATAGCTTAATTTTAGCTTCTTGCCTTTCAATCACTTCAGATGGCGTAAGTTCTCGCTTTAATTGTCTACCAGAACCGGCTTTTCTTGAGTCTGTGAGTGCGATTAACTCATCCTTTTCATAGGCTTTCTTCCACCTGTATGCGGATTGTTCAATTCGCTTCATTCCTATTGCGTCCACATCAAAGTCGTTAGCCATGAAGATTTGTCGAGGAAGTTTTCCACCTAGATACTCATCC
>NZ_JVDT01000141.1:326-475 GCF_001076885.1 Bacillus sp. 522_BSPC | reverse complement strand
ACTGATTACAAGTCAGTTGCTCTACCAATTGAGCTAAACCGGCACAAATTTATAAACTTTTTAAAAACAATGGTGGAGGATGACGGGATCGAACCGCCGACCCTCTGCTTGTAAGGCAGATGCTCTCCCAGCTGAGCTAATCCTCCATA
>NZ_JVDT01000141.1:0-226 GCF_001076885.1 Bacillus sp. 522_BSPC | reverse complement strand
TACGGGATTCGAACCCGTGTTACCGCCGTGAAAGGGCGGTGTCTTAACCGCTTGACCAATGGGCCATATTTTCTTTTTTTGTAAGCTTCCAACCGGGCTCGAACCGGTGACCTCTTCCTTACCATGGAAGTGCTCTACCTGCTGAGCTATGGAAGCACTTTGGCTAACATATAAATTGAAATAATGGCTCCGCAGGTAGGACTCGAACCTACGACCGTTCGGTTAA
>NZ_JVDT01000140.1 GCF_001076885.1 Bacillus sp. 522_BSPC | reverse complement strand
GCTTTTTTACACTCTTTACAAAGATGTTCACGGTGACCTCTACCACTAAATTTTTCATTAGGCAGAAAGTCCCCACATCCTTTGCAGAAATGGCCTCGTTTCTTACTTCTCACTCATAAAACTCCCCATTAATAGTTATTCAAACCTTACCTACTTAATATTTTATCACCTTCGTAAAACCAATACGCTATTAAGCATATTCATTCAGGAACATAGTTGATAAAGTAGATGAGGGAGAAATAAGTATGATTGTCCCTTGGCACTCTGCAGACTGCCTTTTCGATTCATTCGTTTGCGCCGCGGTCCCAAATTCTTGTTCTTATTTTCCTTCTTCTTCCCCATTACTAATAACCTCAAATCTTTATTCACTATTGCAGCATTGTTCAAACAGATTATCTTTTTCTAGCAAAAGCGAAACTCACTTTTTCCAGTTCATCTATAAATGCCGGACGCCTTTTATTTTTTAGTTTTAGCTCATCAATGATGTCAGTTGGCTGTCCTAGACTACAAGCCTTTCTATATTGTTTTATTATGGAAGCAACGCTTTGATATTGCTTCCGATTAGAAGCAGCTTCTGCTTCCTTTCGGATATATTCAATAAAAAGATTGTTCACCTCATCAGGGTATCTTTCTTCTAAATAGGGATAAAGTTCTGTGATCGTGGATGCCTTGGCTTTACAATATTCAAGAATATGCTCCGTTAAATTTTCTTCTTTTATAATAGAAAGGTATGTGTAAGAACGATTCTTTTGGCTTTGGAACCAGGCAATTATATTTTTTAATTTTACTTGCCATTCATCCGGTGAGTAAAGTCCTTTTAATTCTGCATAATAGTTAAAATCGTCGTGTTGTAAAAACTCTAGTGCTAGTCTTTTTTGTTTATCAATGTCACCCATCAGTTTATACGCTTGATAACGATATTCTTTAAACT
Source organism: Bacillus sp. 522_BSPC (assembly GCF_001076885.1). Lineage (GTDB taxonomy): Bacteria > Bacillota > Bacilli > Bacillales > Cytobacillaceae > Niallia > Niallia hominis. The sequence goes on along the minus strand of NZ_JVDT01000140.1, from coordinate 11,115 downwards.
TTTTAACAGATCCATTCCACTGGTTTGCTGCCTCTCTTTCCCCATCTAATGCAAGCTGAATGGCTTTGTTATATTCTCCTTTTTGCATTGCTTTTGTAATTGCCTGTTCACGAAAATAGGGGTGAACAATATTTTCTTCAATAAATCGTTCCGCTTTTTCATCCTCATCAAAATTTTCAATTATCTTTAGCTGAAGTTTTTTCAATTCAATTATTTCATAACTCGAACGCCAAGAATCTGTAGATACGGTTTTCATCATTCTTGATAACCGTTCTTCTAATGTTCTGCGCAATTCCTCTGCTGCACAAAAGTGCACACATACCCTTAATAAATCAATACGCCACTCACACCAATCGTCATATCTTTCGTTCATAGCTTCTTTAATCAGCGTCTCAAAAAGCTCTGCTTTTTCATGTAATGGGAATTCATCTATTCCCTCACAAATAGCCCGATCAATCGTTTCAATACTCCAAGATATGACCATTCCAATTGAACCACTTGAATCATCTGCGTATTCTAACATTTCAACCGCATTCGCTAAGACGGTTATTCCTAATAAAACAGCTGTTTTGTAATTTCCTTCATCCGCTTTCGTTCGGGCTTTTTCCAAGACCATATCAGCCCCCTCAAGGGCGTAATCAACCTGATTCCATTCGATATAGCCCTTTCTACTAGCTCGACGTATATATTCTTTAATTAATCGATCACTCGATAAAAGTTCATTTTCACTTTTTGAATAGATAAATAATAGCCTTTTTTCAATATCCGGGCGTTCATCCGCGATTTCAAGAAGGATACGTATAAGTTCCTCTTTATCTAGACTTTGTAGCAGTGAGGGCAAGTCCTGCTTTATTTCCCCTGGTATAGGAACACCCTTCTGCTCGCGAATAGCAAAAAGGACTGCTGCCATATGTTTGCATAATTGATCGTAGTCGTAAGGACAGTCGCACGAAATTTCAGTAACATCCTCATTCTCACTTATAACCACATGTACATTATACATTTCCGTACCGTCGACGCTTGCGACGTAATGATGTCCATCATCTGTTTCAAGACTAGTAATCAATTTACTGTGATAATAATCCAGGCCACGCCCAAGAATATGCTCCTGAAAGTAATTTTCAAAATTTGATAAATGCATCTCATTACACCCCTAGTGAAGATTTATTTCGTTTTTTTCAAACTCTTTGAATCATCGTTTATCATTAAAGAGTTCACAGGCACCAAAGTACCCATGTAATTAAGGAACCGTGGGAAGAGATGAGAAAAGACAATTGATACCTATGAAAATTTACAGGCTTATTTGAAGTTAAGATCATTGTGGTTTATGATATATGAAGGTTCCGATGCACGAACATCGACGTCAGCATCAGTTATTCGCGGTGCTGGTGGCTAATTTAATACTTGCAAGAAATAAGTAACTCACATTACTTTGCGGCCAGGTTATGTTACTTTTTTATAAGTAGATAGAAGTTCTAAGTCGCTTTGTAATAGTCTTATTATAATAATTGGTTACTCTAAGCGTAACTGTTCACAAACTTAACTTCCTGAATTTATATTTACAACAAAATAAGCCCAGTTAACTTTAGCTGGACCATGATAACAGTTATTTGAATTTCACCAGTAAATTATATGCTGCTGACATTTCTGTGTGATGACCATTTAATTTTCTCCAACTTCCATTAGTAACTGGCTAATTAGCTTTTCGGATATCCGAAACTTTTTCGAAACTAACAATTCTATCAGTGGTTTAATTTCATTAATCATTTCTTTTTGTTTCGCAAGTTTTAAAATACCAAAAAGACCTAATGGTTTTAGCATTAATGTTTCAGCAAAATTCCTTGCAGACTTTTCATCAATAATAACAATACTCACACCTAGTTCCTTGGCTCCAACGATTACTTCTAGCTCTCCTTTAATGCAAACGTCCATAAGACTTTACTACAAAACCTTGATCTTTTACTTCATGGACTTTTATTAACCCCTTAGCCACAGCATCTCTTAATTCTTGTTTCCCGATTGCTTGTTCACTACCTTGTTTCACAACTTCATTATAAACTTCTTGTGGAATATAGATATCAAACAGTTCCCACAGAAGATCAAGACGACCAATGATAGATAGCCCAATAATAGGACTAGTATTACAAATCGCTTTCATCTTGTTTTCCTTTACCATCTTCTTTTAGAATAAAATCAATCGTTTCATCATCTTGCTTTTTATGTTCCTCTGTATACTCTGCCCAATGAATATTATGATTAATTAAGATTTGAATAAAATCTGATATGCTTTTACCACCCAGTTCAGCTGCTCGTGCAAGTGTTATTTTTCTCGCAGTAAACAAATACAAGGCTAGTGATATATTAACATCTTCATCAATTGAATTTACATGTGCCCCTTTTAGAAAAGGTATGAATTCAGGATTAATTCCAACTTTTGCTTTTGATTCATCCATAGCCAATGGTACATTCCTCCCTTGAACTCCTTCTATCATTACATTATAACAATTAATGAATACTAACAGAAGAAATCTATTCGTAAAAGTCATAAAGTTACAAAAAAAACAATTAACCATGTTCAAAATAAGACCCATTTAGTTGAAATAACATCTCCGAATTGTATTTCAGGTCGGATTTCAGCTTGGACTAAAATACTATCTATATTAGATAGACGATGAAAATCCCGATCATAATTGGAATTTGACTTAGTATTTCTTACTATACCTGCTTTTTTACACTCTTTACAAAGATGTTCACGGTGACCTCTACCGCTAAATTTTTCATTAGACAGAAAAACCCCACATCCTTTGCAGAAATGGCCTTGTTTCCTACTTTTCACTCATAAAACTGCCCATTAATAGTTATTCAAACCTTACCTAATTATATTTTATCACCTTCGTAAAACCCATACGCTATTAAGCATTACTAATTTTTCTTGTGTAAAATTTGTGTAAAATGATTTAAAAACCTACCTTAGTCAGCCGTCTTCCCACAAAACAAAAAACACCCACAAACATTGATATATCAACATTTGTGAGTGTTTTATCGTTTCTTAAATTAACTCGCTTTTACTTGGAGATACCGGTGGTCGGGGTCGAACCGACACTCCAGAAGGAACACGATTTTGAGTCGTGCAGCGGTTAATTTCGAAAGAGGAACGAACCCCTTTCCGTTGATATATCGTTAATTTGAAGCGTGAAGGACGTCACACTATTCGTATTAGTTCATATTATTCGTATTTTGCACTTATAAAACGTTGAACGTTTGTCGTGCGAATCAATTATAATGCAATATTAAACGATTAGCGCCGTTTATGTCAACACATAAACCAAAATCGAACAGCAACATACACTGTCCCGAAGATAATTGGTTTATAATGTGATTCTCCTACACCTATTTTATGCCTTATTTAGCCGAGATTTTTCGTAGCAAAGTTTTCTTCAACTACAAAAAAGACGTCCCACGTAGAACGTCCCTTAATCACGATGATTTTACTGTTATGAGTGTGAAATTTCAAATAACATAATATTTTTTATACCCATATTTTCTAAAAAACTAAATGTTTGAATCATGTCTAACTTTACAATAGTGCTTATTTTTTTCACAAGCAATACATTGTCTCGTTTCAAAATATGGTCTGTGAATGCAAGGATTACCCCTATGTTATTTTCATCGAAATTCTCCTGGGTTTTACCTTTAATTTTTTCTAAAGCACTTAATCGAAATTTCTGATCTTTATAATACAATTCCATTGAATTTCTCGCTTGGGCAAATAATTCCCGTAAAGAAGTCCCCAAGCCTCTTTTTACAAATATAAACAAACTATTTTCTGTTCTAAAATCTACTATATCACACGCTTCCGCTTTATCTTGACCTCTGATATAGATATGATCTCTATGCATTTGTACGAGGTCTTTTGTCCCGCATACTTTTTCGATATAAGAATCTTCAGTTTCCAACTTTTCATTCGAGTGATTCCATTTGTGTAAATCGAACCCTTCTACAATATAGTTATCTAAAATTTCCGCTACTTGCTCATTGGCGATTTCAATTAAATCTTTACTTACTTCAAACCATTTTTGGTCTATTAAACAATAATTTTTGTCATTATCAACAGTATCAACCATCAAAAAGACTTTAAGCTTATCTGTATATTTAATTCCACCGTCACTATCTTGACCAGTAATAGTTATTTGATTTAAAAGCCTTTCGTCAAACTCCTCGATACCTATATCCATTAAGAAGTCAAAAATTGCTTCTAAGTTTATATCAGTCAGTCTAATCACATTTGATTTATATGTAATTACATAATAATCAGTTAGGATAAATTCCCTTACATCTGAATAGGAAATAATTATATTTGATTCAAGGGAATCGTATATTTTTTCTCTATATCCTTTATATAACATAATTAGGTTATTATTTAATTTTGCCCATAATTTCGTTAAGTCTTCCTTGTTCTTGACCTCGGAAAATCCTTTATATAAACGGAACTTATCTTCCCTTTTGGATATTTCATCTAAACTTACAAGTACTATATCAAGTTGGTCTAAAGTTAATGCACGATTTATTGTAAAAGAAGACTTCCCTTGCAAACGAATCTTAAACTTTCCGGTAATTTCAATCCCCAATTCATCTTTTAAATCAGTATCATTGATTTCTCCAAGAATTTCTTTAGAAATCTTCCCCCAATTAGTAGTATCAAACTCATAATTATAATACTCCTTGTAGACACTTTCTTCCTGTACCGTTTTTCCAGCTAAAGGCTTCTGCTTTATATACTTAATACGATTTGGTTCAATTATTTTACTCATAAGGTCTAAGCCGAAATCAGTAAAGATTGAATTTTGTATTACGTAATAACCGATTCCCCCGGTAAACGCATATGTATTTTCTTCAATAGTCCTTAATAAAACAAAAGAAGAAGTTTCGTTTGATGCATCTATGTTTTTGGGGTCTTCCGCTACTTGAGTAAGAATTCTTTCCCATTTTGCTTTGTTTACCTTTTTAGCCATAAAAAGTTTAAAGTTTGGATCTTTACAGGTTACTTCTTCAAACCCTTTATCCTTTAAAGATTTTATACAAGCAATTATGTCTTTAATTTTATAAATCGCAAATTTATGTTTTATATCTCTCATTATAATTCGCCCCAAGTTATTTAGAAGATAAACATATAATACCATAAATCTTCAAATTTTTTACAATACTATTACAAATACTTTATTTATTTATTTGAATATTAATATTTTCATAAATATTATCAAAAATCAAAACAAAGTGACGACCTCTTAAAAGGAAGTCACTTTTCGATATTTTTTATTCAATACGCCTTTCATTGGACTTTCTATTTCGAAATATATTGGGATTCCATTTCACGAACAATCATAACGGGCAATTTTACGATTTGTGCTATCTTGAAAATATTGTTCGGCATATCATTCCGAAGCATAGCCGCCGCCTTTTCCTTTCGTGATTCGAATTCATTCCAAATACTTTCGTCCCAATGTTCGCCCCTTGTTGCGTGAACTTCGAAATCAATTCCGTTCGTTATCTGTTCTGTAATATCAAAAAAGTGATGCATTTTATTCTGCACCGCCATTTATTACTTTTAGTTCCCGTTCAATCGCTTGTAATTCTTCGTTGATATCTTCGTCACTCATTTCTAAAAGACGCTGGTTATTGATTGTTGTTGTTTGATTAATTTCACGGCGTTCAACAAGAAGACCAAGCATTTTGACCGCCAATTCAATCGAACGGAAATCGCCCTTCTTGATATTCCTTTTTAACGCTTGCATAATATCGGGAATCTCGGATTCTAGTTCTTGAATCGCTAGTTCACGAACTGCCTGCTTGATATGCTGCTTTTGACGATAGCGATACAATTGACGTTCACTTATTCCGCAAGCGGCGGCAATTTCTTCGTAAGTTCTGCTGTTTCTATTGGCAAGTTCAACAACAATCTTGGCCTCAAGTTCAGTTAAACCTTCGAAAATATCCAAATTATTCACCTCCTAACGCTGCAACAATAGAACGTAATATTTGAAATTGTTTCCGAATTTCTTCATTTGTCGTTTCCTTCAAAGGCTTTTTACTTCGTACCTTTTCGAACTTCGCCAAAAGTAAATTTGCCCGACGTTGTTCCAATTCTTCCGCTTTTGAAAGAACGGGCTTTGGCTTCGGATTCCTTCGTTCAAGTTCTTCTTCAAGTTGCCGACGCTTTTCCCACGTTTCAATGAATGCCTGTTCTTCCCTCCAATTTAATTTTGTTGTATCAATCCCGTAAAGCATAATACTTAATTTAGAAAGTAGTTTGTCAGTTTCTTCCCAACGTTGTAAATCTTCACTTCCAGGCATTCCGATCACCCCCGTTTGATAGAATGCCAATTTCTACACGAAAAGACGAAAAAATAGGCGTAACAAACAAAGACGGCGACAATCATTTTTAATTGTCACCGCCGTTCAACCGCTGAAATTCCGCTTGTAGTTCCGCCATTTGCTTCGCTAACAGCTTGAAATCTTCGCTATGAGTAGAAATATATTCTTCTTGTTCCTTTTTCGCTTCATGATAAGGCTTCATATAGTCATTGACCGCCTTTTGACGTTCTTTTTGCTTGGCGTCTTCTTTACGCTTTAATTCCGCCATTCCTAACATTAAAAGTTGAATTCCATTCAAGGAAGACGGGTCTTTTCGATATTGTTCCCGCAAATATTCGACCGAGTCGGTAGGCGTTTCTTCTTTAATAGGATTTCGCTTGTTATAGCCGTCAATAATATCGTCAAGCGGCTGCCGTTTGGCTTTTTCATAACGTAAATTGTCAAATTCGTTTAGTTTCATAGTTTATAACCCCCGTTATTTCGTTTTTTATATCGGTTTAGGTTTTCCAATGCAATTTCAAGGTGCTTCGGACGTGCTTTGTTTACTTCGGAAGGGGTCACGCCGACAAACTCGGAAATTTCTTCGGCGGATTTCCCTTCGCCTTTCATTGAAAGAATTTTTTCTAACGTTTTGACTTGATAATCCAATTGTTTCACGAAGTATTCAAAAGCCGTCATTTTTCCTTTAATCAATTCGAATCACCTACCCAATACGGTAAGATTCCTTTCTTTACTGCGGCTTCTTGCGTTTCCTTCGACAAACCAATTGCCGTTGATTCTTCGATTGTTGAACCGTACAATCCAATCATGATTTGTTCGGGATAGATTGACGGAATATTTACGCCGCCTTGTATTTCCCTTTCGCCAAGTTCTCGCATTATAGCGTTATAATCGTCATTTGCTGTGTCTATTTTCTTCGCTGCTTGCCCAATCTTCGCTAATGACTTGACGTAAATTTCACGGGCTTTTAACGCCTCTTGAACCGCTTTATTTACTTCGGCTTGAACCGTTTCGACCTGTTTTTGTCGCCATTCACGAACCAACGGAACGGAATCCATAACAACAGATTTACGAACGGCTTTCACCCGCTGGATTAGTTCGTCAATTTCCTTGATTTCATTTTTCTTCGCTTCAAGAAGTTCCTTTGCTTTTTCAACGTCTTGTTCGTCAACATCCCCGAGTGCATATGATTCAATAGTTTTTTCGATTGCTTCAAGGATCTCATTCATTTCGCTTTGAACGGCTGCCTTCTTATCTTCAAGTTCCTTGATACGTTCATTGACCTTCGTTAATTTCTCATTTTCAAATAGTATCATTTTTCGATTCCCCCAATGTGTTTAATTTTCAATAATTTGAACAAATGCCTTTGCCTGTTCTTCGCTTATTCCAACAAGTTCAAGGAATTGCTTCGTTTTTGTTGCCGAAAGTTTTCGCCTTCCAGTTTCGCAGTTTGAAATATATTGCTTTGTGACGTTCAAATTTTTCGCAACTTCGACCGCCTTGAGGTTTTTGGATAGACGAATCATCTTTAACGCTTTACCGTAAAGTTGAAAATCGCTTCTCATGAATTGACCCCCACTATAAAATTGTGATTGTTATATTAGTAAACTTGAAAGACCAAAAAATAAAAGACGCTATTCCAGCGTCCCAATTAAAGAAGTTGAACGTATGCAACACGAAAAGCCCGTCTTAGTTAAACTACAAAAGAGGTGTTTCCAGCCCAACTAACGCAACAAGAAAGGCGACTGGCAAACCTTCCTGTAATACAAGTAAACAAAACGCCTTCCCGACAAGTATCTTTTTGAAAAAATTTTTATTTTTTTTCAATGCCGTGAAGTATCCGTTTCAAGGTTTCAATTGCCCGAAGTTCTTCGTCAGTTATGTTAAAGCGATAAAGAATCCTTTGTTCCAATCGCTTTGAAATCGCCAATTTGCCCGATTCGATTGCGGATATTGCTTGACGTGAAACGCCGACTTCCATTCCGAATTCCTCTTGATTAATTCCAAGATTGACCCGTAAGATTCTAACGAAATAACCGTCCATAACCGCACCCCCGAACGCTAGAAATTTGCTACTTAAACGACAAAAAAATAATCCCGCCAATAAGACGGGAATATAAGAACGGCAAATCAACAAAGTTGCCGCAATATAGGGGAATCATTCGAAAATGAATGTTAATATGAAACGTTGGTCTTATCGCCTTATTCGTAATTTAATACGACAATATGAATTCGTTATTATCGTTAATCTTGGCGATATAAACGTATATAACGTTTTATAACTCGAATATCTTTGTCGTTATTATTAATTGTCTTTGTCACTTTGTTCCAAAGCCAAGCAAGCTATGCTTGCAAGACTTCATGAGTAACAATGTTAATTGTTACGAATGAAGACTTTTTACTTGATTCGAAGTATTGTTATCGAAGATTCGTTGAATCTTAACGTAATACTAACGTTATAGCGTTATTCAATAATTAATATAGCTGCCGGAATCGTTAACAAGGTCGTTCACAAAATTTTAACATTTAAGTAACACTTGTAACATTTTTGTAATATATTGAACGACTGTTTGACGATTTTAAGCATAGGCAGCACCCGTCCGCCCCGCTTGTGACGTCATGACAATTTTGTCACTACCTACGTTTGTAACGATACGGGGACAATGTTCAACTTCATAAACAAAAAAAAATACCCGCCCCATAGGTTAGAATTTAGGACGGGTTTCGTTCTTCCGCTAGGGGTGAACGATTGCTTGAAGATGTTGGCAATATTATAACAAATTTTTGTCGTCAATTTAAAGTAATTTCGATAACATTTCCTTCTTTAAAATCGTCGTCCCAAGTAATAACGACTTCCCAAGGCGGTGCGGTATTTCCAGCGATAATCATTACAGTTTTAATTGTGTGACCTGCGTTTATAGTCGAAGGAATAACGTCCATAAGTGGGGTAACTAATCGTTTAGAACCGTCGCCTTTCCTATCGTAATTGTAAAATTCTACTTTGACGTTCCTTGCTTCTGCTTCGCCAATATTACGAATGATAAATTTGTCTTGCATTCGTTTTGAACCCATTTCTTTGGTTCGCTCAATCGAGAATTTCGCTTTCTTTTTTGCTTCAAGCCGTTCCTTTTCTTTGCGTTTTGTGATTGTAGTTCTTTGATGGTTGAGGATCAAAGCGTAAATTCCCGAGATAGAACCGACAACCGATAACGCAAAACTAACCCATTGAATCCACGTAGGCAAATCGAATTCCCCCTTATGTAAAATTATGTATCTATCTATTTCGATTCTATCAAACAGTGAAAAGCGTGTCATTTCTTGTCCGTTTGCTGCCCGTACTTTTCGAAATTATTGCGTATATTTTCTGAACGCCTTCTTCCGTTGAAAAAAGGGGGTAGTGGGGCGGTGGTAGGGGTTGAATATTTCCGAACTTTTACACGCAAATATTATTTATTGTTCTTCATTTAATAGGGCTTTGTAGCTACCTAAATGGTTTCATATCTTATAAGTATTGACACCGATTTAACAACGTAATAAAATTAAGGTATCCAACGGTGTCATAACTTAGTATCAAAAGTAATAGGGGGAATTGTAATGAAGTACGGATATGCAAGAGTTTCAACAATCGCCCAAGACTTGGAAGCACAACTTCAAGCGTTGGAAGCGGAAGGTTGCGACAAAATATATAAAGAGAAATTTACGGGAACAACGAAGAAGCGTCCAGAATTCGAATCTTTACTTGAAGTATTATCGCAAGGTGACACGCTTGTTATTACGAAATTAGACCGCTTTGCAAGGTCGGCAATCGACGCAATGACAACAATCAAAGAACTATTCGATCGTGGCGTAAAGGTACACGTTTTGAATATGGGAATTGTCGAAGATACGCCAACGGGACGATTAATCTTCAACGTTATGAGTTCATTCGCCGAATTCGAAAGGGATATGATTGTAACAAGGACGCAAGAAGGCAAAGCAATAGCGAAGCAGCGGGAAGACTTTCGAGAAGGAAGACCGAAGAAATTCACGAAGAAACAAATCGAACATGCCCTTTTATTGTTGGACGAAGGGCATTCATACAAGGAAGTTAGCGAAACCACGGGAATATCGAAATCAACGTTAATAAGGGCGAAGAATAAAGTAAAGGCGGCGAAATAAATCGTCGTCTTTTTTGTGTGTCTTATCGAATAAAATCGCCATGCCCTTCGAATCCTTGTCGTTGCTGGGAATGTTCGTGTTTAGCTTGTTGAATTTTTCGGACGCTTTGGGACGTAAAAAGGGCTTCCAGCGGGTTTTTGAAGTGTTAATTCCGGCGTTATTCTGCCGATTTCAGCGAATTCGAACGTTCCCCTATTTCTAACCCTTCGAAGCTAAAACGAAGCCCACAACGCCAAAAACGAGCCCCCTTCCGCATATTTTTTTCCCTTTGATAGCTATTCGAAACTTGATTGTTATTATTAAACGTCATTCGAAGGGAATGCAGCGCCAAAAAAGGACGCTACACGATGAACCCCCTCCATACATTTGTTTAACTCGGTTAATTTGCTGTTATTGTTTTTCTCCTTTAATTAAATGAATTGCGATTCCAATTCTTTATTTAATTCATTCAAGTAACCACTTGAATATTAGTTGAGAAAAGGGTTATAATACATTCAAGTAAATATTTGAATGAGAATGAGGTGAGAAAATGAAGAAGAAGGATACTTGTGAGATTTATTGTTATGACGAAGAAAAGGTCAATCG
>NZ_JVDT01000139.1:98-8992 GCF_001076885.1 Bacillus sp. 522_BSPC | reverse complement strand
AACTTTCGCACCAAAAAAATAAGTGCAAATCGTTAGTTGTATTGCGTCTATGGTCTATTAAATATGTTGCTTGACAGTGTTTAATAAAATGAAATAACACCTCATTCTTTGGTATAGTGTAATTGTAGAGAAAACACTACCATACAGAAGAGGTGCTCCCTATATGATAGACCAAAATAGCCAAAACAATCAACTACCAAAAGAACTTAATTCGGTTTTTTCTGAGCTTGAAATGAATAAACACCTGCGCCAAGCAGGAATTAAAAAATCCTTCGGTTTCAGCTGTTCCTACTTATTTCAGCTTGTTTTCTGTTTGATTTTCCAGCACAAAAATTGGTTTTCACTTCTTGATTCAAAGAAAGCCGATCAGTTTCCAGCCAAAGATGCCGTCTATCGCTTTTTAAACCAATCAACTTTTAATTGGCGCCGTTTCTTACTACTGTTGAGCATTTTTACTATTCAAAAGGTGACTCGCCTTACGAATAAAGAGCGTCCAAAAGTACTGATTATCGATGATTCTGCGTATGACCGAAATCGTAGTAAAAAGGTAGAGCTTCTCGCTCGTTGTTTTGATCATGCTTCCCTGAAAATGCGTTTCTTTAAGGGGTTTCGTATGCTCACTTTGGGCTGGTCAGATGGCTATACATTTATGCCAATTGACTTTTCTTTAGTCAGTTCAAAAAAGTCTCAAATCAATGGTATCTCTGAAAAAATTGATAAACGTACTTGTGGATACAAGCGTCGAGAAAATGCATTACAAACTGAGCCTGAACAAGTTCCTGACATGATTAAACGTGCATTAGCCAATGGGATAGATGCAAGTTATGTCCTTATGGATTCTTGGTTTACATTGCCACCACTTGTAAAGTCTATTGTGGATCAAGGATTAGACGTAATTGGTATGGTCAAAGAAACAAAACAACGTTATAACGTAAACGGGGAGATGGTTTCTTTAAAGCAACTATACCGCCTAGCTGGACCCATTCAATCCAAGAAAGGAATTCTTCGTTCCATCCATACGATCATGGCTAATGGAACACCAATTAAAGTGGTATTCATTCAAAACAGAAATAAGAAAAGCGACTGGCTTGCCATCCTCAGCACAGACTGCACTCTTTCAGAACAGGAGATCGTCCGAATCTATGGAATGCGCTGGGATATCGAGGTATTCTTTAAGGCGGCCAAATCTCTTTTGAAACTTGAAAAAGAATTCCAAAGCCGTTCATATGACGCGCTTATTTGCCATACAACGATTGTGTTTTCTCGTTTTATCGTTCTGTCGTGGCAGAATCGCTGTAATACCGATCAACGCACAATAGGTGGTCTGTTTTACGAATTATGCGATGAAGTAAATGAACTTGATTGGGCTGTCGCATTACAGCAATTGATCGAGCTTCTTCAAGATGCACTTAAACAAACGAATAAGAAAATCAAAAAAATAATTCAAAGTCAACTTGAACAGTGGATCGCTGGCCTTCCTAATTATATCAAGGCTTATTTGCCGATATCACTCTGCGAAAGTTGAGTACTCTACTAAAATAGTTGGGATCTTTATAACCTATGTTTAACGCAATTTCCTTCAATGGCACATTGGGATCTAATAAATGCTCTTTCGCCTTTTCTAAACGTGTTTTCGTTAAATAGTCAATAAATGTTACCTGGAATCGTTCTTTAAATAATTTACTTAAATAATAGGAGCTTATTCCAATATGATCGGCGACTTCTTCAAGCGAAATAGCTTTATAAAAATTTTTATCCATATAGTCTTTTGCTTGCAACAATAATGCGCGTATCCCATTTGATCGCCACTCTCCAAGATGCTTTATAACGAGCAATAAGTGTGCTTTCGCTGCCTCTTTTATTTGCATGGAGTTATCAAATTTTCCTAAACTCGTTTCAATTTCTTCTTCAAACCCTAGCTCCTTCATTGAACGAATTAAGATGATAAAGAAATTCTCGATTGCTTTATGAATCATGCTTAGTTGAAAATCAGATGCCTGCTGAATAGTTTGAAAATAGGTTTCGAACATTTGCAATCCTTTTTGAACTTCCCCTTTCTTAACCGCATCCAGTAATTCTTTTTCCACCTCAAAAGGAATTAGCTCTTTTCGTTTTTGTTTCACTCGATTATTATAAGTCATATAGGCTGCACTTGGATGGCTATGCACGAGCTCTAATGCATAGATTGCCTCTTTATAGGAATCAGAAAACTGTTGCACATTTGAGACAAGCGTCCCCACACCTGCATATATATGGCACTGTTCAAGTTGATTCTGCACAACATGAATTATCTTTGGTGCAAAGTCATCTCTTATTTCACCATTTGGTTTCTCATTTTGATTAATTAATGTTAATATCGGAACTTGGAACCCCGTTAATGGCCCAACCAAACATTGTAGGTTTTGTTCCTGTAACGCTTGTTTTAGTATTCGATACCACCGGCTTTTCACTTCTCTACTTGGATGCTGGTTCTCTGATGCAAAGGAAAAAACGGCGACAAAGCCTTGCTTCTGTTCAAGATCTAGCCATTCATCCCACTCTTCTTGGTTAAATTCATATACATAGTCCATAATAAAAGATACAATAAATTCCATTTCAATAACCGAGCTTACTCTCTCCAGGCGATGATTCATTTCCTGCTTTTTCATGACCTCTTGCTTTTCCTGTTCAATCTCTTCGGCCATTCCGTCAAAAGCCTCTAAAACTTCCGAAACCTTACTCGGCTTAAGTAAATATTCTTTAATACCAAATTTCATTGCTTCCCGTGCATAATCAAATGTATCAAAAGCAGAAACCATTACATACTTAATAGTTGGATGGGAGGCATGTATCTGTCTTATCGCTTCAATCCCATCAAATTCTGGCATCTTAATATCCATAAATACTAAATCTGGCTTTTGGGAAATAGCAAGCTCAACTGCTTCTTTCCCATTTTCCGCTTCTGCAATGACTTCAAAATTAGAGCGATTTCGGCTAAGCATGAGCTTCAGTCCTTCTCTTTCAATCGGTTCATCGTCTACTAGCATTATTTTTATCACGAATAAGCCCCCTTCCTATCTTTATTCAAGCTAATGATCACTGATGTACCTTCGCCCAGAGTTGAACGAATCTTTACCTGACTATTTTTATCGAATAATTTAATCCTTTTAATCACATTACTCATCCCTATTCCAGTAGAATGGCCAGAGCCTTTATTCGTTGTAGATTTTTCTCTATCCTCCCTCAAGTCCATTAATTGGTCGATTGTCTCCTGAGCCATCCCTACTCCATTGTCCGTTACTTCTATCCATATTTTTTGATTTTTTTCATAGATTGATACAGTAATAATAGCCCCTTTTGCCATACTTTCAATTCCATGTATAAATGCATTTTCTATTATTGGCTGCAAGGTAAGACATGGAATCGGTATCGATAAACAAGCTGGGTCGATCTCTTCCTTAAATTCCACTCTTTGGCCAAAACGTGTTTTTTGGATAAAAAAGTATTCCCTCACAATTACCACTTCATCCTTTAATATCGTTTGGCGATCCAGACTGCCAATATTATAACGAAGTAAAGTTGAAACGGAAGAGATTAATTCACATGTTCGCTCTGCCCCTTCAATATAAGCGGTTTTCGAAATAGTATTCAGTGTATTAAAAAGGAAATGAGGATTAATTTGATTTTGCAGACTCTTTAATTCCATCTCCTTCAGTAATTGAGCTAACTTTGCTTTTTCTTCCATTTGACTAACCGACTCTAAAATGTTTTTTTTCATTTCATTAAAAGTTTTCGTTAGAAACCAAAGCTCATCCTTTTGAGATACAACAATATCTGCACGATCGTATCTCCCTGCTGAAATTTCCTCTGCTTCTCTTGTCAGACGGCCAATGGTTCTCGTTATTCCATTAGAAAACCATAATGCAAATAAAATACTCAATAGAATAATAGAAAATAGAATTGTAGTTCCCATATTTTTCGTGTGAACAATTTTTTTATCTAAGAGATACGAAACTTCTTGATATTCTGTTAGCTTTACATCAATTAAATCAAGTGCTTTCTCATGAATATAGCTCGATGTCTTTTCTACTTCCTTTAAGGAACTAGAATATTGTTGGATATCTTGGTTTTCCATTCCCTTTACTGTTTTCTCCGTTTGCTCTCGGAAATTGTCCATCATATTTACTAGGTTCTTCTTAGGAATTCCTTCTTTTTCAATCGCAATGAACTGTTGCTGTAGCTCATTAAACTTATTTTTTTCAACATCGTATAAATCTAAATTTTCCTCCAATGGTTCATGAACATAAATTTGCAGTGATTGATATGTCTGATTCGTTTCCTTTGTGATTTCATTTAACAAGAAAAAATATTCCATATTTTCATCATATAACTTCTTTACTTGTTGATTGCTATGTTCTCGAATCCAAAATAAAAGCAACAGCAAAAGTAAAATGACACCAAAATAAATCAGTAGCTTCGAACGAATTTTAATCATGAACATTCACCTTTTTCTCTACCACTGCTTCTATATCTTTTTTATAAATGATTGCTGCATCCGTATGATTTACAACCGAGATAGACTTCTGGTTTAGGAGATTTAACATTATTTCAATACTTTTCTCTCCCATTACAAAAGGTTGCTGGGCCACAATGGCATTTATATCCCCTTTATTTAACAACTCTATATTCTCATCTAATGTATCAAATGAGATAACATACAAGTCATCTTGCTTATTTAATGATCTTGCTGCAGCAACTATACCGATTCCATCTAATGAACTTGTTCCATAAAATGCAGTAATGTCCTCATGTTCTTTCAGCATCTTGTAAGCCTTCTCTTCTGCTTGTACTCTTGTTAGATTTGATTCATCTATCGCAATAACCTTCATTCCATCTTCCTTAGCTATTGCATCTTTAAATCCTTGTACTCTTAATTGATGCTGATTATAGGCATTATCCACCCCACCGGTAATGATGCCAATTGTTGCTTTTCCCCCAGTATCGTTTACTAATGCTTGCCCTGCTAGTTGACCAGCTAAATAATTATCTGTCCCAATATAAGCATTGCGTAAGCTTTCTGGTGCATCTGTATCAATCGTAATAACTGGGATTCCTGCCTTAACAGCCTTATTAATCAGTGGTGTAAAATTTTCGTTAAGCGCTTGCACAATAATGCCATCAACTTTAGCTTGGATTGCCATATCTAATAGTTTTAATTGTTCTTCTGGATTCGAACGTTTTGGTCCTTCATATTCAACAAAAACATCATTCTCTAACGCAGCTTTTTTTGCCCCTGCCCCCACTAAACGCCAATAATCATGATCCATTTCCTCTCCAATTAACGCAAAATGGTACTTTGGCAAAGGGGTCTCCTCTGAAATAACTTCTTGCATTTTCTGATCATAAATTTGAGCCTGTCTATAAGAATATAAGGAATATGCAACCGCTATCAGAAAAATGATAATTAAAATGGTATAAAAAAAGATACGTTTCATATGTTCCTCCAAATGACGTAACTAGTGTATTCTTATGTTGATAATAACATATATTTGAAAAAGGTGAACAAAAAATACAAGGAGAGAATTGGAAATAAAAATTTTTATTCTTTGTATGTACATTAAATAATTATTTTTCCTTTTCATCAAAGAAAGCCAGCACGTTAAGATTTGAGTGCTGGCTTTTTAATCCATTTAATTTTCCATCTTGGAAAGAGTTATTTTTATAAACTCTTTTTCATGGTGTTCTAATAGTTCGCGAACATCCATATCATCAATGAAGAAGTCATCAACATATTTCGTGCCTCTATAGTAATGCTGTTTCCCTTCAAAGTAAAAAATATCTGCTGTTCCCTCATACGTATAGGTTCTCTCATCTTCACAAACAATAGAAAGAGAAATCTTTTCCCCATTATAGCCCGTGAAATATTTTGATAAAGGCATATCATTTATTACCAATACATCTGAACCTATATCCCGCTGAATGGTGACAATTCCCTTAAGTTCTTCTATTCTTACTCTTCCTTTTAAAATACTAATTAGACTAAAATGTATAATAATTAACTATTGCATAATAAAGTGAAGTAAATTTCTACCACTTTACTTTAGAAATCGTATTTCGCTTCCTTTTTCTCTCTTATTTCCGAAAAGGTCTCTGTTAATACAATTGTATCTTCCACTAATCGTTCAATGCGGAATAACACATCATCATCTGTAATCTCTTTTCGATAGAAATCCTTTTCCTCAATAAATACATAGGTTTGCACAATTTGTGCTTTCATATAAGCCAAGATTGGTTTTAATTGCTGCTCCACAATTAAATAATGCTTTGCAGAACCTGCTGTAACTACAACACTTACAACTTTATCAAGGAACGCATTTTGAGGCAATAAATCAAAAATGTTTTTTAATGTAGCTGGAATCGATGCTTGGAAAACCGGTGTTCCAATAATAATGGCATCAGCTTCCATTAATGTTTTGGTCACATATCCAGCATCCCCATCATACTCTAAATAATTTCTTCCATCACTAAATGGAATATCATAATCCGCTAAGTCGAGTAACGTTATCTCCACTTCTGGATAATGTTCTGCAATAGTTTTCATTGTGTAATCCATTGCTGTTCTTGTTTTCGATCCGACTTTCGAACCGGATAATCCAACAATCTTCATATTTCTTATGCCTCCGATTTTTTCGTGTATTTTCTAATAGCCGGCAAGATTTCAGTACCAATAATTTCTACATTTTTCATGACTTTTTCAAACGGCATTCCACCAAAGTCAATTTGGGCAATATAACGTTGATGCCCAAACATTTCATGTTGATAAAGAATTTTTTCAATAATTTGTTGTGGGCTTCCGATATTCATAATATTATGCGGATCTACTCCCTGTGCAAAATGTTGTTTTGGAAATCCAGCTCCGTTCGTTTTTTTCATGCCTTCGTTAATATGCGGATACATATCCTTTAATGCTTGTTGAGATGATTCTGCTGCGTAGAAAAATCCTGCTGTTGCTACTGGCAGTTCTACTGGGTTAAATCCACTATTTCGTGCTGCTTCCCTATAGGCATCTACTGTCCGTTTAAATACAGAGGCTGGTCCTCCTAAATGTGCCATAAACATTGGTGCTCCTGCAATTCCTGCTCTAATTGCACTTGCTGGTGTTCCTCCAACTGCTCGCCAAATCGGAATAAAGCTGTTCTTAGGACGTGGTAAAACTTGTGCATTTCTCAACGGCGCACGAAATTCTCCGCTCCAATTCACTACTTCCTCTTCATTAATTTTCATTAATAATTCAAATTTTTCTTCAAATAATTCTTCATAATTACGAAGATCATAGCCTAATAAATCAAATAATCCTACTCTTGATGCACGTCCAGCAATGATTTCAGCTCGGCCTTTTGAAATTAAATCAATTGTAGCAAAATCTTCGTATACTCTAACGGGATCCGATGTACTGATTATCGTAGAGGAGCTAGCGATTTTAATATTTTTCGTTGCTTGTGCAATCGCTGATAACACAACGGAATGTGCTTGTGTAACAAAATATTCTTGATGACTTTCCCCAACACTAAAGAAATCAAGACCCGCTTGATCTGCCAATTTTGCATATTCAATTATTTCATGTACACGTTCTTCTGCAGAAACCCTTTCTCCAGTGATTGGGTTTGGCAAATGATCGCCTAGTGTATATATTCCAAACTCCAAGCCTCTGCTTGGATCTATTCCATATTTTTTCAATTCATTCACCTTTCCTCTTATAGGCTATCTTTCAATTCCTCAGGGGATTTCTCCCAATATTCATTGTTAAAATCAACAAGAAATTTCTTTAAAGCTTGTTTGGATTCATCATCCATGATGTCTAATACAAATTTTCTTTTGATTGCTTTATCAAGACTGTTTACATGCTCTGGCATTGACTTATAGCCAAAAATCCTTCTGCTTCCTTCTTTCGTTTTCGTTGCAACTAAAATTTCGCAAGCACCTGCACCAGAATAGTGAACCCCTTTCTGGTTTCTGTCCAACGCAATCCAAATGACCCAATATTTATGTGGATCTAGCTCTTCCACTTCTTCTTTCGTCACATTCTTAAAAAATACCTTTTGCTCTACTTTGCTTCTACCATGCAAAGCACCCATATCTATAAATACTTCTTGTGTTTCTCTATCGATAATAATTGGTGTCACATTCTCTAAAGAAATAGAGCCTACTCCGTACCCACCATCTCCCTTGGTAGGGTCATTTCGTAAAATATTAAATTGAGCGTTTGGCTTGGATGATCCTTCTTTTTTGTTATCCATATTTTTCACTATTTTCCTCCTTCCAGTATTATTGCTTCCTTACCCTTCACTTATATTCTCGTGTTGAACGAGAAATGCTAAGAATTGCCAATACAAAAATATGTACGGACTTCTACTTAACAAGTCTCTTTCCTTCATCTATAAATTCTCGATACTTTTGTGTAATTCAAGACGTTTTTTTTTCAGGATATACGCCTTTATAAATGACTTGTCTTGATTGTAATATTAAGGGTTATAATGATTAATGGCAATTATTCAGCTTACTAGGAAATGTTCTTATGTACTTACAAAGAAGTTTAAGTCCATTGTATATTTTGTCTATCTATTAGGAAGGCTATGTATGATTCTCGTGGATAGTAAATACTGGGTGTTGGGTGTTGGGAAGTTTCATTTGGAATTTGATAATTTGCTGCTTTTTTGGCTTTTACTTGTTTTTATGAAAACCACTTTTCTTCTCTCCTCTGGGATTTTTGGTTTTCATTCGCTTGATGAAAACTTTTCCCCGATATCTCAGAGTTTTGGTTCTCTTTGTCTTGGGCACAGTGAACGCTTCTCTGTTACCTTTTCCTGCTTCTTCTCTTGCTTTCGGGCTCAGAGAACGCTTCTCTGTTACCTTTT
>NZ_JVDT01000139.1:0-90 GCF_001076885.1 Bacillus sp. 522_BSPC | reverse complement strand
TTCTCTTGCTTTCGGGCTCAGAGAACGCTTCTCTGTTACCTTTTCTTGCTTCTTCTCTTGCTTTTGGGCTCAGAGAACGCTTCTCTGTTA
>NZ_JVDT01000138.1 GCF_001076885.1 Bacillus sp. 522_BSPC | reverse complement strand
ACTTTTAATCAGAGGGTCGGAGGTTCGAATCCTCCATGGCTCATTCTTAAATTAAACCAAACACATAAGTGTTTGGTTTTTTTGTCTTTTTATTCACAATATAATAAAGCATTTAAAATGAAAATGGTTCTATTTAAATGCGTAAAAAAATGATTTATTTTGCTGGTATACGCTTTATTTGAATGATGGCTTGAAAGGGTACATTAAAATGGACATGCCAATGATCTCACTGTTCGTCTACCTATCTTAGAAGATAAGATTCTTTAATAGCGTTTTTATTTTTTTGAATATTCGCATATATATGCATAAAAATGTCTAGTTGAGTCATCGATTTGGAAAAAGGTACAATATAGGGAAAATAGATAAGCAGTTGGGGAGGATTTTCATGAGAAAGCTGACTATTATTGGTATGCCGATGGATCTTGGACAAATGCGTAGAGGCGTAGATATGGGACCTAGTGCTATTCGTTATGCAGGGATATTTGAAAGATTATCAAAGCTATTTTCTTCCATAGAAGATTGGGGAGATATTGCAGTAGGAAGACCAGAAACAATAATAGATAAACAAAGTAATCTTAAAAATCTTCATTTAATAGCAGAAAAAAATCAAATGCTTGCAGAAATGGTAGATAAAATTATTCAATCAAAGTCTTTTCCACTTGTGTTAGGTGGAGACCATAGTATCGCAATTGGCACATTAGCTGGTTTGGCTAAGCATTATAAAAATTTAGGCGTCATTTGGTATGATGCACATGGAGATTTAAATACAGCAGAAACTTCCCCATCTGGGAATATTCATGGGATGCCACTTGCTGCTAGTTTGGGATATGGTCATGAACGTTTAACCAATTTACTGGGAATTTCACCTAAAATTAAACCTGAGCATGTAGTGATTATTGGTGCAAGATCTTTAGATGAAGGTGAGCGCAGGTTAATAAAAGAATTGGGAATTAAAGTGTTTACGATGCATGAGATAGACCGGATGGGGATGACGAAAGTAATGGAGGAAACAGTTCGTTATTTAAAGGACAAAACAGATGGGGTCCATCTATCCCTTGACCTAGATGGCTTAGATCCTAATGATGCGCCAGGTGTCGGAACACCGGTACCAGGGGGAATAAGTTATAGGGAAAGTCATTTAGCTATGGAAATGCTAGCTGAATCAGGACTAATTACTTCTGCTGAATTTGTAGAGGTCAATCCTATATTAGATGAAAGAAATAAAACGGCGGCTTTAGCAGTAGCATTGATGGGGTCTTTATTTGGGGAAAAATTACTATAAATTTATAGAGGTAACTTTATTCCAAAATCTAAAAAGTAGGAATGGAAGTACACTATTTTTCATATCATAAGTGGATTAAATGGAATAAAGTTACCTTATTATTATTTAATAGTTAATTCACTACTTAATTTTTCATATTTATTTAATAGCAAATCTAATTTTGTACTTATGTCAACAACTGTTGGGTGTGAAAAAGAAGTGGTGTTTGCCAAATAGATCATCATTTCTCGATGTTCTTCAATGTCTTTTAATAGTTTAATATCACTCAATTGTTTCACCCTCTATATGTTTTTTAATTATTTCTCCATTAAATATAAACTCCATTAATCCAATAATGCTTGTCTTGATTTTAGCATATTATTACTCTTTTTTATAACCAATTCTAAAAATTTCAAACATTATGTGGCATTATTTGTTAAAATAAGAATGAGTATCCTAAAAAAGATAGATGTGCATTATAGGGAGAATTTTCACTTCTTAAAAAGGGGTATATTTTTTTGTTTTTTGTTCTCCAGATAAATTATTTAATAAGTATAAAAGTAATATAGAGCAGCTCGATTACATGTTGACTCACGCAAATGTAAGGGAGAAAGAGGGAAACATGAGAGCTAAGCTTAGGAGGTCATAAGAGGTCAAATGCTAGGTAATGGAAATGAAAGTTATTTTAAGCAGTTCACCTATAGAAACATAATGAACGAAAACCGTTTATTTTTTAAATACATAATAAAAAATTTTTTAAGAAAAAATGAAACCTTTCCTGCTGTCGATTCGTAAATCGATTAGCCGCACTAGAGCGGAGGTAAATAGATGGAAGCAATCGTAAAAAAAAGGATTCAACAAGTTTTAAAAGGGGATAAAAATGCATTTGGTGACATAATCGAGCTATATAAAGATAAAGTGTTTCAAATTAGTTATCGGATGCTAGGAAATAGGCATGAAGCGGAGGATATAGCACAGGAAGCTTTTATTCGTGCATATGTTAATATCCATCGATATAATATGGAATATAAGTTTTCGACATGGCTATATCGGATTGCAACAAACCTATGTATTGACCGTATAAGAAAAAGAAAGCCAGATTATTATCTTGATGCGGAAGTTCCGGGTACAGACGGCCTTAATATGTATTCGCAAATTCCGTCAGATGGCAGATTGCCTGAGGAAGATGTGGAAGGCATGGAACTACAAGCAATGATACAACAGGAAATTTCAAAGCTTCCTGAAAAGTATCGGGCAGTTATCGTTTTAAAATATATCGAAGAACTTTCTTTAAACGAGATAAGTGAGATTCTGGAGCTTCCTTTAGGAACAGTTAAAACACGCATTCACAGGGGAAGAGAAGCGTTGAGAAAACAATTACGGTATGTCTGATAAAGAAGGTGAAATTAATATGACATGTTCAACAAAGATTATTTCCTATATGCATCAATATCTTGATGAAGAAATAGAAGAAGTGCATTTGAAAGAATTAAAGGAACATTTAGACCAGTGTGAAGAATGTGCAGCACATTTTCATGAACTGAAGAAAACGATCGCATTGGTCCAAAGTACTTCACATATCCAGGCACCAATGAACTTCACGGAGAATATACTTGATAGGTTGCCAGAAGAGCCAAAACAAGTAAGAGTGAAGCGTTGGCTACGGCACCATCCTATGCTTGCTGCAGCCTCATTATTTTTAATTTTGATGGTGTCTAGTTTAATGTCTGCATGGAATGAGGATCATCAATTTTCTGTTTCGAAACAGCCCAATATATTAGTAGAAAATAATACAGCTATTGTTCCAGAGGGAGAAACAGTAAAAGGTGATATTATTGTTCGAAATGGTGATATTAAAATAGAAGGACAAGTTGAAGGAAATGTAACAGTCATTAATGGGAAAAAGTATATGGCTTCTGCCAACCAAGTGACTGGAGAAATAAAAGAAGTGAACGAAGTATTCGAGTGGCTTTGGTACCATATAAAGAAAACCGTGACCGACTTTACGGGATTATTTACGAAAGACAATAAAGAAGCAAATAGCCTCCCTGCAATTTGAAGATTGCAGGGTTCTTTTTATTAAGTAAAGGGATAAATATAACTGCTTCTGAAATACTATAGCTCCAAAAAACCATACTACTTTTAAATACGAAGTCCGTTTATCTTTCTGGTAAAAAGAGGGCTAATTACAATGAATACACATATACTAATTAGTGGACAATGACTGTTTCTTGCCAGTTGGTTGTGCTTTTCTTTGTATTAATTTGAATTGTGTTATAATATGATAATTGTAGGTTTTTCATCCCGCTATATTATCAATATGGAGGGTTATAATAAACTATTTAAGGTAGCAACTTTTGAAATATATACTTTGGAGGAAGGAAAATGTCGTTTGTAGATTTCCCTTTTTTAAAATATTTAGCGAATACAGTAGACATTATCCTTGTTTGGTATGTCATTTATAAAATTTTCACCATCATACGCGGGACGAAAGCTGTCCAGTTGTTGAATGGGATATTTGTTATCCTAATCATAAAGATGTTAAGTGACTATTTCCAATTACAAACATTAGGCTGGATGATGCAGCAGGTAATACAATGGGGTGCATTAGCACTTATTATTATTTTCCAGGGAGAATTAAGAAGAGCTCTAGAGCAACTGGGGAGAGGAAAATTCTTCTCGAGGTCTGTGGTTCAAGAACATGAACTACAACAGCAATTAGTAGAGTCCATTGTTAAGGCAGTAGACTATATGGCTAAACGACGTATAGGAGCATTAATTACGATTGAAAGAGAAACAGGAATGAGTGATTACATAGAAACAGGAATTGCTCTTGACTCAAAGATATCATCAGAGCTATTGATCAATATCTTTATTCCAAATACTCCACTGCATGATGGAGCTGTTATTATACAAAAAACGAATATCGCCGCAGCCGCATGTTACCTTCCTCTATCGGAAAGTCCTTTTATTTCAAAAGAGCTTGGAACTAGACATAGAGCTGCCTTAGGTATTAGTGAAGTCACAGATAGTTTGACCGTTGTTGTTTCAGAAGAAACGGGTTCTATCTCTATAACGAAAAACGGTGATTTGCATAGAGAATTAAAACTAGATGCATTCAGAGATATGCTATCTAGTGCCTTGATTACACCTTCTACTAAACAAACCACTACAAGTAAGTGGAGCTGGAAGGGGAAGAAAAATGAATAAACTGTTTAATCATGTGATAGGTAAAAATTGGTTTACTAAAGTATTGTCTTTGGCTTTTGCTCTCTTACTTTTTTCCTATGTATATGATCCCAATGAAAGTTCAACAGATGTCAACGTCCCTAGTGATTCGGAAACTGCTATTTTAGAGGATATTCCGGTAACGGTGTATTACGATACTGAGAACGTTGTTGTAACAGGTATACCAAAAACAGTTACGGTAACGTTGAAGGGACCAACTGTTCATATACAACAGGCAAAACTGAAAAAGGACTTTGAAGTATATGTTAATTTAGCAAATGCAGAACTAGGTAGTAAAAATGTTCCACTGCAAATAAAAGATTTATCCGAAAAAATTAAAGCTACAATTGATCCAGAAACAATTAAAGTTACGCTGAAGGAAAAGGTAACAGAAGAATTCACAGTGGAAGCTGAATATAGTAGTAGCTCTATTGAAGATGGCTATGCAGCTGGAACAGCAAAAGTTGAACCAAAAACAGTTAAGGTTACAGGAGCAAAAGACGATATAGAGAAAATTGCTTATGTCAAAGCAAATGTAAATCTTGACGGAAACATAAATGAGTCGGTTAGTCAGCAAGCGAAGGTTTCTGTGTTGGATAGTAGTCTGAATAAATTAAATGTGCAAGTGGAACCAGAAACAGTGCAAGTGAATATTCCTGTTAAAAGAACAAGTAAAACAGTACCTATCAATATTGTGGAGCAAGGCACACCGCCTGAAAATATAACGATTGATTCCATTACATTAGATAAAAAGGAAGTAACCATAAGTGCACCAGAAGATATTTTGAAAGAAGTGGACAGTACAAGAGTAGAAGTTGATCTAAGTAAAATTGAAAAAGATGAGGAATTAACATTGCCAGTTATCATATCCAATGGTGTAACGGCTGTGGATCCTAAGCTTGTTAAGGTAACGGTGAAAGTAACCGCTACGGAAGAGCAACAGGATGCGGACGAGGAGAATCAGGATTCAGAGGAAGCGGCAGCTGCTGAAAAGATAGAAACCAAAACGGTAAGTAGTATACCTATTACTGTTCAAGGACTGAATAGTAATTTGGAAGCAACCATTGAGAATCCAAAAAGTAGTAGTACAAGTCTTCGTATTTCTGGAGAGGAAAACATAATCAGGGATTTAAGTGCCTCTGATTTTAACCTCTATTTAGATTTAACAGGGATGGATGATGGCAAGCACGAAGTACCTATTACGGTAGATGGACCTGAAGATATAGAGTGGGAACTTGCTATTGATACAGCAAGTGTGTCCATTACGAATAAAGAAGCTTAACAGAAAACGTGATCTATTACTAGTTAGAAGGAGCGATATAGAAATGGGTAAATATTTCGGTACGGACGGAGTACGAGGTGTGGCAAATAGTGAACTGACACCAGAAATAGCGTTTAAGCTAGGAAGATATGGTGGTTTCGTCCTAACAAAAGACCACGATAGACCAAAGGTATTAATCGGACGAGATACTCGTATTTCCGGACACATGCTGGAAGGTGCGCTTGTAGCAGGATTACTTTCCATCGGTGCAGAGGTAATGCGTTTAGGTGTTATTTCTACACCAGGTGTCTCCTATTTGACAAAAGCTTTAGGAGCACAGGCTGGAGTGATGATTTCTGCATCGCATAACCCGGTCGCAGATAATGGAATTAAATTTTTCGGTCCTGATGGCTTTAAGCTCTCTGATGAGCAGGAGTTAGAAATTGAAGCACTAATCGATAAAGAAGAAGATACATTGCCTAGACCAACTGGTGCTGACCTTGGTCAGGTGGATGATTATTTTGAAGGTGGTCAGAAGTATCTACAATTTTTAAAACAGACAGTGGATGAAGAATTTGCAGGTATTCATATTGCCCTAGATTGTGCACATGGAGCAACATCATCCTTAGCAATGCATTTATTTGCAGATTTAGATGCTGATATTTCTACAATGGGAGCATCACCGAATGGCTTAAACATTAACAATGGAGTAGGTTCTACACATCCAGAGGCACTTGCTAAATTTGTTTTGGAAAAAGAAGCAGATGTCGGATTAGCATTTGATGGTGATGGAGATCGTTTGATAGCTATAGATGAAAATGGAGATATAGTAGATGGCGATCAAATTATGTATATTTGTGCAAAATATTTAAAAGAGACAGGAAGACTAAAAAATAATACAGTAGTATCTACCGTAATGAGCAATCTAGGCTTCTATAAGGCGTTAGAACAGCATCAAATCACAAGCATTCCAACTGCTGTTGGTGATCGTTATGTAGTGGAGGAAATGCGTAGTAACGGCTATAATCTTGGTGGAGAACAGTCAGGACATATCATTTTTCTTGACTTCAACACAACAGGTGATGGTCTTTTAACTGGATTGCAATTGGTTAACATCATGAAAGTAACAAAGAAAAAATTATCCGAGCTTGCAGGAGAAATGAAAAAATTCCCGCAAAAATTAGTGAATATTAGAGTCACGGATAAATTCCATGTCACAGATAATGAAAAAGTAAAAGAAGTTATTGCTAAAGTGGATAAAGACATGAATGGAAATGGTAGAATATTAGTTCGTCCTTCTGGAACAGAGCCACTTGTTCGTGTTATGGCTGAAGCTCCAACAGAGGAATTATGTGAGGCTTATGTGAATGTCATTTCTGAAGTAGTTAAAGAAGAAATGGGTTTGCCAGAAGAATAAGCTTATACTAATATCTATTCAATTAGGAACGAATTTAGCACGGTAGAATACATTATTAGGGTGAAGGACATTTCAGAAGGAATGGTTTTCACCCTATTATTTTTCCCTTTTCGTGTCGGGAATGTATCCTACTTCACTTAGTTAAATAAAAATTTACGATTTTGTCATAGGAATGTATTTGACGGAAAGATTCTAGGTAGGGTATGATTAAATTGCTTTTTGAAAAAGCGAAACTATTAACAAGGAGGATAGGAGTGAAAATAGGAAGTGAAGCGCCTGGACTAGTGATGGACGACACGAAACTAGTTGACGAGGAGGAGGTTTATCGATTTTTCGGCGGATGCCTCCCGGTTGTGTTAGCCAATCGTAAGTACTACTTTAAAACATTAAGGCAACTTAATGCACAAAGAGTAGGGCATGCTAGCAACAAGAGCATTACTTTTAAGTAGTATCGTTTACTTGTTCCGTTTTTAAATGCTTATCCGAAGGGAATAGAAGCATGGATGGGAACTTAACAATGGAAAGTGATAAGACTTATTAAAAAAATAATCAGAGGTAAGGGAGCAAGTTTGTTCCCTTAAATAGTGACTTCTTGCTCCCTTAGAACGGAGGAAAAGAAGTATGTGCGGAATTGTTGGTTATATTGGAAACCAGGATGCGAAAGAGATTTTATTAAAAGGGTTAGAAAAACTTGAATATAGAGGCTATGACTCAGCTGGTATTGCATTAAGCAATGGAGAAGGAGTTCAAGTATTTAAAGAAAAAGGACGAATTGCGGACCTTCGTAATATTGTGGATGAAGAAGTATTCGCACCAGCAGGAATTGGTCATACACGCTGGGCAACACATGGTGTACCAAGCAGATTAAATGCTCACCCACATAAGAGTGCATCAGAGCGTTTCACTATTGTTCATAACGGAGTAATTGAGAACTACGACTTATTAAAGAAAGAATATCTTGCTGATAGTACTTTAAAAAGTGATACAGATACAGAAGTAGTAGTTCAACTTATTGAACATTTTGTAGAAGCAGGAAGCGATGTAAAGGCAGCATTTGTTCAAACATTAAAATTATTAAAAGGGTCTTATGCTTTTGCTTTATTAGATGAGCAAAACAAAGACGTGATATATGTAGCAAAAAATAAAAGCCCGCTATTGATCGGTTTAGGTGAAAGCTTCAATGTCATTGCAAGTGATGCAATGGCTATGCTACAAGTAACAGATCAATATGTGGAATTAGTGGATAAAGAAATTGTTATCGTGACAAAAGACGGTGTAACAATTGAGACTTTAGAGGGAGAAATTATTTCCCGGGAAGCATATACAGCAGAATTAGATGCTAGTGATATCGAAAAGGGAACATACCCTCACTATATGTTAAAAGAAATTGACGAACAGCCAGTAGCTATTCGCAAAATCATTCAGGAATATCAAGATAAGGATGGTAAGCTAACGATTGATCCAGCAATTGTTGAAGCAGTAAATGCTGCAGATCGTCTATATATTGTTGCTGCTGGTACATCTTATCATGCCGGTCTTCTTGGAAAGCAATTTATTGAGAAATTAGCAAAAATTCCAGTTGAGGTTCATGTTGCAAGTGAATTTAGCTATAATATGCCATTGCTTTCGGAAAAACCATTGTTCATTTTCATTACACAAAGTGGAGAAACAGCAGATAGTCGCGCAGTACTTGTACAAGTGAAGGAAATGGGTTATCCAACGCTAACCATTACAAATGTACCAGGCTCCACATTGTCTCGTGAAGCTGACCATACCTTATTATTATTTGCTGGTCCTGAGATTGCTGTAGCATCAACGAAAGCATATACTTCGCAAATGGCTGTATTATCTATCCTTGCAGAAGTAATGGCGAAAAGCAAAGGCTATGACGTTGATCTTGACCTTATTCATGAACTAGGCATCATCGCAAATGCAATGGAAGTTATTTTTGAAGATAAGGAAGAGCTTGAGGCAATCGCTAAGGAATATCTTGAAACCTCAAGAAATGCATTCTTTATCGGACGTGGAATTGATTACTATGTTGGTTTAGAAGGTGCTCTAAAATTAAAAGAAATCTCTTACATCCAAGCAGAAGGTTTCGCAGGTGGAGAATTAAAGCATGGAACAATCGCTTTAATTGAAGATGGAACACCTATTATCGCATTAGCAACACAAGAAAGTGTTAACTTAAGCATCCGTGGTAACGTAAAAGAGGTAGTAGCTCGTGGAGCAAATCCTTGCATCATTTCCATGAAAGGATTAGAAATGGATGATGATCGCTACATCGTACCAACTGTGCACGATCTGTTAACACCCCTTATCTCTGTAGTACCATTACAATTAATTGCTTACTATGCAGCGCTTCATAGAGGCTGTGACGTAGATAAACCACGTAACTTGGCTAAGAGTGTTACGGTGGAGTAATTTGAAATTCTTTGTGATATGAAAATTAAACCTTGGTGTTAAATAAAAATAAAGTTTGCAGAATGAGAAAAAAGTCTGCTTAAGAAGAAAAAAGTTTGCTTAAAGTCTCGTGGGTGTATCCAGAGTATGGGTATATTCACGAGGCTTTTTTATGTTTATTGTGGGCTACCAAAGGGTTTTCGAGAGGGACAAGGTGACACTTACGGGCTGGGTAATACCGTATAGGTCATCGCCCATAAAAAAATAAATATATAAATAATTAGGCAGAGGTCAAGTGGTAAGTATGGGGAATGACGGTGGTACAGGGGAAACCGTAAGATATAGTAGTGTGCCTCATCTTTCAAGGGAAGCGCACGTCCAGTAACGTGTAACAAGCCCCAAGCAAGGTCCTCGCCCTTAAAAATAAATATATATAAATAAATAGGTATGGGCCACGAGGTAAGTATGGGAATGGCGGTGGTACAGGGGAAACCGCAAGGTATAGTAGAGTGCTTCCTCTTTCAAGAGAAGTCCACGTCCATGAAGGTACACCATGCTTCAGACTTAAGCACTCGCCCATAAAAAAATAAATAATAATAAAAATAAATAATTATGTATGGGTAACGTGGAAAGTATGGGATTGACGGTGGTATATGAGAAACCGTAAGGTGCTATGTATGAGGCCGATGGGTTAAAGGTATCTTCGATACCTCATTTATTGGCGAGGTGCGAATATCATTACTGAAACACCCACTAAACAGATACCAGCATCTATCCAATCGTATAAATAAGGTATACCCCATCCTCAAATACGGAAGGACTCCTCCATAGCAGCATATACTCCGCATGGGAATGCTCGAAATGTAGTAATTACCACCTTATTACGCCAAGTCAACTCCTCCGAAAACACCCCATTAATGGCTTATCTTCTCTTAACCATAGCCAATTAAGATCCCCCTCCACCAATTTCGGCAATTCCAACAAATTTAAAAAGTACAATTGCATAGGCACCTCATTAGAAGGCAAGAATCGGTTATGGTACAGGGGGCACCGTTAGGTGCCCTAATTGGGTTTTGGTCACTCCTCTAGATGGTGATCTCTCCACTATGTTTAAGCAAACTTTATTCTTATCTTTTTTATTTTTAGAATTACTTTTCTGCTGAAAACGGGCAAATCTTTGAGCAAACTTTATTCTCATTAAAAAAGTTGGGTAATGCCTTTGAAGTCATATGTGGCAAGGGGTGAACGTGATTCCTCGCTTCTGCAAACTTTATTCTAATTTAACA
>NZ_JVDT01000137.1 GCF_001076885.1 Bacillus sp. 522_BSPC | reverse complement strand
CACATACCTTTTTCATAGTCAGAAAATATCGAAAAAAGTAGAATAATAACCATGGATGACCGGTCGTCCTTCTATGAAAAAGGAGGAAGATTCCATGAATGAAAAAGAGCGTGAACAAGTGGCCCTATTTCGGTATGGCCTAATAGCCCCCCTATTGAATGGGCAAGTTGATTCGAAGGAATATTTAAATGGAATGGAGGGAAAGGTTCATTCTGTCCCCCATTATGGAGAAAGGAAAATTGCAGAGAAAACAATGAAAGAGTGGCTTCTTCATTATCGAAGAAATGGATTTGAAGCATTAAAGCCCAAGAAGCGCTTGGATCGAGGGAATTCTCGAAGACTATCCCCTGATGACCAAGATCTTGTCCTTGAAATACGAAAAAAATCTCCCCATATGCCGGTTAGTGTTTTCTACGAACAACTAATCGAGCGTGGAGAGATACAAAAAAACCAAATATCTTACTCTACTATAATTCGATTATTAAAAAAACACAACCTTGTAGGAAAACAAATGGTGGCGATACCAGAAAGAAAACGGTTCGCTCACGAAAAGGTGAATGTGTTGTGGCAGGCTGATTTATCCCATGGACCTTATGTACCCGTTAATGGAAAAAAGACAAAGACATTTTTAATTGCCTATATTGATGACTGTTCTCGTCTTGTGCCGTATGCACAGTTCTTCTCGTCAGAGAAGTTTGATGGATTAAGAGTAGTCACGAAAGAGGCTTTAATTCGCAGAGGGAAACCTACCATCATTTATGCGGACAACGGTAAGATCTATCGATCTGAAACGCTTCAATATGCTTGTGCCCAACTCGGAATTACTTTAGCTCACACGCAGCCGTATGATCCCCGTGCAAAAGGGAAGGTAGAAAGGTTGTTTAAAACGATTCAAACACGGTTTTATCCGTTATTACAAGCCGATCCAGCTCATTCACTAGAAGAGTTAAATGAACGATTCTGGAGCTGGTTAGAGAAAGATTATCACCGAAGAGTTCATGCCTCTTTAGAGGGTAAAACGCCCCATGAAGTGTTTCAATCTCAACTAAAGGATATAACATTTTTGGAGGATTTGTCTATTCTTGAGACCATCTTCTTGAAACGAGAACACCGGAAAGTAAAGGCTGATGGGACGATTACGTTAAATAAAGAGCTCTACGAAGTACCTTCCCGTTTTATCGGTCATTCTATCGATGTGAGACTAGACGAAAATGGTGTCTATATCTTTGAGGATGATAAGAAAGTCGCTGAAGCAATTCCTGTATCCATGAAGGATAATGCGCATGTAAAACGGGCTCGCTCGCCATTTTCATTATCTCAAACAGCTGAAGTGAAAGGGGAACAAGACCATGTATAAATCCATTTACTCTTTAGCTCAAGCACCATTTTCGAAAGATATACGCCCTTCGGATGCGTTTCCTTCCACTGATTATCAAGGGGCTTTAAACGCATTAAATTATTTACAGAAATCGAAGGGAATGGGTCTTCTTATTGGGGATCCTGGCGCAGGAAAAACGTTTACCTTACGGTCTTTTAAGGAGTCATTAAACCCTTCTTTATATCACGTAGTCTATTTTCCCCTTTCAACTGGTGGTGTAATGGATTTTTACCGTGGGTTAGTATATGGCTTAGGGGAGGAACCGAAGTTCCGTAAAGTCGATCTCTTTAGGCAAATTCAACAAGGCATTGAGCGAATGGCAGGGGAACGTAAGATCACACCTGTTTTCATTTTAGATGAAATGCATATGGCAAAAGATGCTTTTTTGCAGGATATAGCACTATTATTTAACTTTCATATGGACTCAACCAATCCATTTATCCTAGTTTTAGCTGGCTTACCACATTTAAAGACTCGATTAGCATTAAATCATCATCGTCCACTATCACAGAGAATGATTATGAAATATGAGATTCAGCCATTATCCAGAGAGGAAGTTTCCCATTATATTCATCATCATATGAAGTTAGCAGGAGCGAAGATGACCATCTTTACAGAAACCGCGGTAGAAGCTATCGCATCACGGTCTCAAGGTTGGCCACGGGTTATTAATACATTAACGATTAACAGTTTATTATTTGGCTCTCAACTAAAGAAAGAACTGATTGATGAGGAAATTGTCAGGTTAGCTATAGAGGATAATGGCTTATCATGAGGCGTGGAATATTAGTATTTGACCACCATCTTCAAGAATGGAGAGTATGGTTAGGACATCAGCCCCACTGGATAGACCAGGGTTATGCATTTGAGATACGGGTCCAAAACAGGTATCTCCATGCATACTTGGAGAAAGATTTTGATTGGTTCGTAACTCTGGAACACGAAGTAAGGTTTGTACTCCACACTTACGAGGTGTACAAAATTCGAATAAAAAAACAGGATTATATGCCAGTTGATGCCCCTTTTTAGGGGTTTTCTTTTCCTGAATTTAAGACGGAATAATTTGAACAAGATTTTGCACATTCCGAAATAAAGTGAAAAAAATAGCACATTATTTCAGATTTCCTCCCGGATTAATGTGGAAAAGAGTATCTGAAATATTGTGCTCGTTTACACTATATTGTCCATCCAGATTGTATTGAGGTGAAAGCACAATATGTTTTGCCAATGGGCCTTTACATAGATGGTGATTACGAAGAGTGGTAACTATCTATTGTAGTAACAAGACGGGAACAGACACTTTAGAAATTAAAAAAGCAATCATTCAACTATTTAGAGGAGGAGATCTAATAATGGAAAGATACAATACTGATTACGAAGGTAAGATTTATTTGACATTTATTCCGAATGAAAACAAAATGATTGAATTTATTATTAATAGTCAACGGGTAATGGACTTATGTGCAGAATTTCAATTCCAGAAAATCGTTAAAAAAATAATAGGGGAATTACCATCTACCTTTAAAAGTGATAGAGATTTTGAAATTGGAATTGAAGTGTTAAAGAAATATGTCGTCTTTTCAGAAGGAGGTCGATAATATGGAATTAAAGAATGCTGGATATTTTATGCATATCAAACCTAGTGATAACAAGGAATTGTTAGATTATGAATATGTTTTGAAGTGCAACGCTGCAATGTTGAAAGGGATTTTCGTTAGAAGTAAATTAGAGTACAGTAATCATAGACATACTTTACGGAATTATTTAAATGATTTGGAATCTCAAGGTATTAAAAATGTTATCATTCATGATGTATTAACACTTTTTGATGAAGATATTATGAGGTACTTTATTGAAAGACAATTTAACATAGTGATTGTTAATCTTTACTTAAATCAAGGACGTTGTACAATAAGCGAAAGAACTCCAACTGACTTTTATGATTTAAATAAAGATTGCTTTAACGATATTGAAAAAATTAACGCTTACAAACAAGCGATAAAAGAAAGAACAATTGATAAGTGCCTTCAGAAGAATATAATGAAACTTCTTAAACACTTTGAACCTTTAATCGGGAGTGATTCCAATGTTTACGCCTGAAATTGACTTTCCCTTATAGCACCAGTAGAGTAAACAATGTCAAAATAAAATTAAGGTTTGCAATGAGTCTCGTGGTTTGTATCCAGAGTATGGGGGATATTCACGGGACTTTTTATGTAAAATTGTATTGCTTTTATAGAAGTAAATACTAGAGCAATACCTGATTATAAAATTTTTTTAATCATGGCATACTATTTATTTCATTATTTAATGATATATTTTGGAGGATTTAATATTCTTGAGGTGACAAAATGAAGATTACCCAAAAAAATATGAATACAATGTTTTGGATTCCTGTTATATTCTTTTTAATTCTTCCTATTATTTTGGAAAAGTTTGTACCAATACATTTCTATAGCAGTTATTGGTTCTTAAGTTTCCCTTCAATTCTCATTGTCTTATTTAGGTTTGGTCCTAAATTAGGTATTACAATACTTGGTGTATCTTCACTTATCCACATTATTTGGGAAGTATATGAGTTTATTAGAAGGGGTGAGTTAATATCCAAAGAAGAATTTGAAATGATTATTATCGTAAATCTGGTGAAAGTTTCTGTAACTATACTTACCACTATCTATTTGGTAAAGATAAATCAACATAGGAAAGAACTACAAATATTAAATGAAAAGTTGGGAAAACTGGCGCATATGGACCACCTTACAGGTTTACCCAATCGATTAATGTTGGAGGACTATATTAATCAGGTAATAAAGAATAGTGAGAAATACAACAAAAAGTTTTCTGTTATGTTTTTAGACTTAGATCGATTTAAGGAAGTCAATGACACTTTTGGACACGCTATTGGCGATTCTTTATTAATACAAGTTGCTGAGAGACTGAATAGAAGTGTGCGAAAACATGACGTCGTTTTTCGATTAGCAGGAGATGAATTTATTATTGTTTTGAAGGATATAGATAAAGAGGAATGTAGAAATGTGGCGGAAAGAATAATTAACGAAATGTCTGATTCATTCACATTGGAAGGGATGGAATCTAGTGTTTCCCCTAGTATTGGCATTAGTTTTTACCCTGAAAATGGTGTGATTTATCAGGAGATAATAAAAAGTGCTGATAAAGCCATGTATCTCGCTAAACTGAAAGGTAAAAATAATTTCCAATTTGCTTAACCTTATACTGTATTTATTAAAGGAGATAAAACTCCTTTTTATTTTGAGTTAATAATAAATACAAACATTAAATTTTTTTAATCATTCAATCCTTAAATTTTCATTCTTTATTGTTACTCTTTATTATATGTTTCCAAGATATCATTTTATTGATAAATGAAAGTAGGACTTAACTAAATGAAATTAAAAGGGCATTTATTATGTGCTTTTCTCATAGGGTTTGTTTCACTAATTGGTTTTAGTTTTATAGCGTTACTAATTAGCGCTCAGAAAATTGTTCAATTTGATCAAACATTGATTTCCTTTATTCAAGGTTTTGAATCACAAACATTGACTTCAATCATGAAATTTTTTACGTTTATCGGTTCGTTTCCTGTGGTATTGGTTTTATTTCTTATAGTATCCTTTATTTTATATATTGTATTGAGATCCCGGGCCGAAGTTCTTTTGTTAGGAACGGTCATTATAGGAACACAAGTGATAAATCAGGTTTTAAAAATATTTTTCCATCGGGCTCGACCAGACTTTCATTTGTTGATTGATGTTGGTGGGTATAGTTTTCCAAGTGGACATGCAATGAGTGCTTTTACCGTTTATGGTATTTTGACATTTATTTTTTGGAGGCATATTCCGAATCGCTTTGGGCGATCTATATTTGTTTTATTTAGCAGTTTACTCATTCTCATAATCGGTACTAGCCGCATTTATCTAGGGGTACATTATCCGAGCGATATTATCGGAGGATACTTTGCTAGTGCAATATGGCTAACTGTTGCCATTTGGTTCTTCCAAAGGTATAAAGAGAAAAAATATGAAAAAAATTCTCTATAAGAACAAGTTTTTTATTGATTTATTTATGAAAGGATAGCAAAGGAGAGTTTATATGGAAAATTGGATTACAGAAATAATGAATAGTTATGGTTACATGGGGATATTTCTCTTAATTATGTTAGAAAATATATTTCCCCCCATCCCATCTGAGGTCATACTAACTTTTGGCGGCTTTATGACAACAACCACAAATATGGGTGTACTAGGGGTAGTTGTTGCCTCAACTGCAGGTTCAGTAGCGGGCGCTGTTATACTATATGCAATTGGAATGTTGATTAATGTAAATCGACTTGAAAAAATTGTGGACAAATGGGGGCACATTTTACGGCTTACCAGAAAAGATATTTATAAGGCACAGTCATGGTTTGATCGGTATGGAGTTTGGACTGTTTTCTTTTGTAGATTTATACCTCTGATCAGAAGTTTAATATCTATCCCAGCAGGTATGGCGCGTATGAATTTTTGGCTGTTTTTCCTTCTTACTACAGTGGGAACAATGATTTGGAATGTTGTCCTGATTAAAGTTGGTGCTGCAGTCGGCTCTTCATGGCATGATATTGTCAATTATATGAATATTTATTCGAACATCGCCTATGCAATCTTGGTCGTGCTGTTCATTATTTTAGTGGTGATTTATGTTAAAAAGAAAACAAAAAAGAACAGCGACTGATAGGAGTGTTAGTACGTGGATACAGTGAATGTAATTGAACTATTAAAATACTTATTTTTTGGACTAATTCAGGGGATAACAGAGCCAATTCCTGTCTCCTCAAGTGGGCATTTAGTTTTATTCGAGCATTTTTTCGGCTTAGAAATTTCCGGATTAAGTTTTGAGGTGTTGGTCAATTTCGCATCATTGCTTGCTGTGTTGTTTATCTACCGCTCTGATTTAATACAGTTAACAAAGAATAGTGTATCCTATTTAGTTGTTTCAGATAAAACCGAAAGTATGAAGAAAGACTTTTATTTTGTCCTTTATCTTATTATTGGTACTATTCCTGCAGGAATTATTGGAGTCTTATTTCAAGACCAGATAGCAACCATATTTAAAGGCATAAGGGTTATTGGCTTCACTTTAATATTAACGGGTATTGCACTTTGGCTAATCAGAAATCTAAAGGGTAGTAAAGGTGATGGCGAATTAACTTTCAAGGATTCTATTATTATTGGATTATCTCAGGCTGTGGCATTAATACCGGGTATCAGTCGTTCAGGTTCAACTATTGTATCGGCTATGGCTTTAGGTATGAAACGAGAAACAGCACTAAAATTTTCCTTTTTTCTCTATATTCCAGTTAGTGTAGGAGGGATGGTTTTATCGCTTTCCGATTTAATCCACGACCCTAGAATGGGAGAACTCTTTCTTCCATATACACTAGCCTTTATTGCTTCTTTAGTTGCTTCCTATTTTTCGTTAAAGTGGTTCATTAATATTATGCAAAAGGGGAAACTTGGTTACTTTTCAATTTATTGTTTTGTAGTTGGAATTGCAGTCATTATTTTAGGATAAATAAATTCTTTTATTTCTACTCCACTTTAATGTTGGAGTTTTTTTATTTTGTTGATTATGAAAAAATTTTCATTGAAATTTTAAGTTGTATTATTTTTATTTTCGGGAACAGTTCATAGTCATTCTTTATATTAAATATGTACTGAAAAAGTGGACGATAAGGAGGATTTGAAATGATTAAAGCAACAAATTTAACTAAACAATACGACAATGGTTTTGTGGCTGTTGATTCTTTGAATCTTCAAGTAAATAAAGGGGATATATACGGATTTTTAGGGCCGAATGGTGCCGGGAAAACGACGACTATCCGAATGTTAAATGGGCTAATAGAACCTAGTGATGGGTCTGTAACTATTGAAGGAAAAGAAGTTAAACATGAAAACGCATCGGTAAGTAAATTAATTGGAGTACTGCCGGAATCTCATGGTTACTACAATTGGATGACTGGAAGAGAGTATTTAAAATTATTTGCCGAACTTTATGGTGTTGACAAGAAAAGGGTTAAGTCAAGGGTTGAAGAGGTTCTTGAGTGGGTAGGCATGGCCGGGAAGGCAGATATTCTAATTGGACAATATTCACGGGGGATGAGGCAACGGATCGGTATTGCGAAAACCATTGTACATGAGCCCTCTATTATCTTTCTTGATGAACCTACGTTAGGTTTGGACCCACAAGGGCAAAAGGATATACAATCGATTATTACAAGATTAAATCAAGAACAGAATGTTACTGTTTTTATCACATCACATCTATTAAAAGAAATATCGGAAATCTGTAATCGCGTCGCCATTGTAAAACAAGGGAAACTGCTTGAAGAAGGATACTTAGACGAATTAATAACAGGGTATCGTTTAGTCCTAAAAAATGAGAATCCTACATTAGAGGATATATTCTTTAGTCTAACATCTGATGAAGTTGGGGGGAGCATCTAATGTCCAGTCTAATAAAAAAGGAAATAAGGGAACATGTATTATCCCGTAAAGGAGTTTGGATCTTTTTTGCAATTGCTATTCTATTTAGTGGTCTTACCTATAGTTTCATTTCAGTGAAAGAACTAAGTTTGCTCGCACAAGTCGAAGTGAATATGACATTTATGAAAGCATTAATTGGGATAAGTATTTTATTATCCATCATATTAGGGTCAACAATGGTTTCTGGTGAAAGGGAACAAGGGACCTTGGAAAGCCTTTTATTAACTCCTTTATCAAAGGTGAAAATAATCCTTTCTAAAGTAGCAGGAATTTTGGTGTTTTGGCTAATCATCTCAATGATATCTATCCCTTACTTCTATGCCCTGTCATATGGAACAAATATGCTATTTACAATTTTAGCCTATTTATATCTAATCGGATTGCCATTGGTTATTAGTTTTTCATTACTGGCATTAGCATTTTCTTCGTGGATATCGTCAAGTAAAAATGCAACACTATTGTCGATCGTCTTATTTTTGGTGACGGCTATACCTATGTTTCTATCAACCACGATGAAAAAGTCAGGATTTGCTCATTTAGTTGATTCATTGAGTCCTGTTTCGGCCAGTATGCTGTCTTTAAAGGATTGGTTAGTAAATAAACTTAGCGTTTCCACTATCTTTATGGATAGTTTACCTGTTTTGTGTTTCTTGATAATATCCATCATTTGTTTATACTATGCAAGTAAAAAAATGGACTTTTTAGGAGGGGAGTAATTTGTTAAAAAAGGCAGGAATTATTCTAGCAATACTTTTGGGATTAGTAGTAACCGGGCAAAATGCTTTTGCTATGGAACAACCAAATGTTGAGGTAAAAGTAATCTCTCCTAATCAGGTTAAAGATTATCCGGGAAAAGAAACAACAGTTAAAGCACAAGTTACAAACCATACCAACCAATCTATAAAAGATTTAGTCGTTTATATCACAATGGCTGATATGGGCAAAAAGTGGACGGTTAATTTAGAAGACTATAGTGCAGATAAACCGGAACAAATTAAGGAATTAAAACCGGGGGAATCAAAGGAAATTTCACTGCCCATTCGTTTTGTATATACCAGCAATTATTATCTATATGTAACGGCCGCTAGTGCTCATAGTTTAGATATTTATTCAAGTAATGGAATCCCTATTGAAATTATGGGTAACACAAAGATTGATCCGACGATTATACAAGTTGTTTCAATAGGAACACCGCTTATTATTTTGGCTTTTGTGGGAGTGAATTTTGCGAAAAATAGAAGGAAAAAATTGCGTAAGGAATAATATATGGTTTTGGAAAAAGACTTATTTTTACTAAGACAGGATATTGAAAAATTGATGGCAGAAAAACAACAAGAGTTAAATAATATAGTGTTGAAATATGGATTAAGAAGTAAAGAGGCATTGTTTATTAGTCAAGAGTTGGACATAATGATCAATCAAGTAATGAAGAGAAATCATTCAAATAATAAAGTTGTTTAAATGAAAATTTTTCCATGTAATGGTTAATTTAATTTTAAATTCTATTAAGAGTTAATTCAGAATGATTAATTACTTAACAACATGGAGAAGGTATTATTTCCTTTTGACATTATGATAATTGGGAGATTTGTTGAGGAAATGGCAATGAAAAAGATTCTAATTATAGCGGATGAGATAAATTCATCTGAAGATATACGACTAACATTAGAAAGTGAAAAATATGAGGTTGAAGTTACCGTGGAGGGTAGAGATGGCTTGACAAAGGCTTTAGATGAAAATACTAACCTTATTTTTTTAATGCTTCCAAGTTTAAAAGGAATTGAAGTGTGTAAGCAAATTCGTGCCGAAAGTAATACTCCCATTATAATGATTAATTCACAAGATAATGCAATAGATCAAATTATAGCGTTAGATAGTGGTGTGGATTATCTTTTACCAAGTGTTTTTCATTTTGAGGAACTATTGGCAAGAATGAGAGCAATAATAAGAGGAATTGAGCGTAGAAATCGGAATGATACTATTTGAAGTCCTGTAAATGAATGTTGGTTGTATGTTACTATTTTTCCACTATCCCAACCTTTCTTAAAAGATAATGAAGTCAAGTGCCATGGGTCAAAAATTGGATATAATAATCAATCAAGTAATTACGGAAAAGGTATTCACATAATAAACCTATTAAAATGAAAATTTTTTCATGTAAAGGTTAACCAAATTTTAAATTCAATTCAGATTTACTTCATGGTAGAGACTTAAGATAAGGATGTACCACAGTTAATAATATGAGGAGGAAGACAAATGAAGAAAAAGTTTATAGTACCAGCATTGGCAGCAGCAATTATTGGAGGAGGAATAGCAGGGACTGCTCTAAATACCTCGGTATTTGCAGCAAGTGCAGATAGTAGTAATAGTAAAGTAGAGGTAACGGATCAACAAGAGCAGCAACAATTGGCAAAAGAAGCAACAATCACTAAGGAAGAAGCCATTTCAGCAGCGTTAAAAGAGGTTGCAGGAAAAGCAGCGAAGACAGAACTTGAGGATGAAGATGGGACGATTGTTTATGGTGTAGAGGTTACTGACGATCAAGGAAAGAACCATGATGTAAAAGTAGACGCCAAAACAGGAAAGGTTTTAAAAGTAGAGGCCGATGACGAAAATGAAAAGGCTAATAAGGAAGAAAAAGAAGATAAAGATAGTGAAGTTTCCGATAAGCAGGAGCAACAACAATTAGAAAAGGAAGCCAAAATTTCGGCTGAAGAAAGTAAAACTATTGCATTAAAAGAAGTAAACGGTCAAGTAACAGATACTGAACTTGAAGATGAAGATGGAACGGTTGTTTATGGTGTTGAAATAACAGACGCTCAAGGAAAGAAACACGATGTAAAAGTAGACGCCAAAACAGGTAAAGTCTTAAAAGTTGACGTAGATGATGAAAATGATTCAGAAAGTAATAGTGAACAAGAGTAATTAAGTAAATTCAAAATAGGGTCCTACTTGCTTGTGCAAGTAGGACCTATTCATTTCATACAAGCAAGTGTACTACTTTCAATTAAATGTATTTTGTATCATAACATTTATTTTTGGTTTAAGATAATACTGTCATTTTAATTAAATCCTGAAAGTATTACAAAATAGATAAGGGATCATTTGGAGGTCATAAATTTGGATATTTTAGTGATTGAAGATGAAGAAGCATTATCGGAATTTATAGTACTTGAGTTAACGCATGAAGGCTACAATGTAAGTGCTGCATATGATGGAAGAGAGGGGCTTGAACTTGCATTAGAAAAAAATTGGGATGTTATCCTTTTGGATTTAATGCTACCAAAGTTAAACGGTATCGAGGTTTGCCGAAGACTAAAAGCAGTGAAGGATATTCCGATTATTATGATAACAGCAAGGGACAGTGTGATGGACCGGGTATTAGGGCTGGATAGTGGCGC
This sequence comes from Bacillus sp. 522_BSPC, assembly GCF_001076885.1. GTDB lineage: Bacteria > Bacillota > Bacilli > Bacillales > Cytobacillaceae > Niallia > Niallia hominis. Next base: position 3,204 of record NZ_JVDT01000137.1, on the reverse strand, counting down.
TGATGATTATATCCCAAAGCCATTTGCGATTGAAGAATTACTGGCGAGAATTAGAGTAATTGTGAGAAGAGAAGAAAAACGAAAAGATTTGCCTACCCTACTTTTAACATTTAAAGATTTAGAGTTAAATATTGAATCAAGGTTATTAAAAAAAGGCGAGCAATTGATCGAATTAACAAAAAAGGAATATGACTTATTGTTTATGTTTATGAAAAATATTAACCGAGTCTTAACAAGGGAGGTTCTTCTAGAAAATATTTGGGGATATGATGCAGAAATTGAAACAAATGTAGTCGATGTTTATGTAAGACACCTTCGAAATAAACTAGATTCTGTAGATAAAGAAAGTTATATTCAAACGATGAGAGGGATGGGGTATGTGATGAGAGAATGAGGAAATTAAAGGATTTAATTCCCAAAAGCATTAATATAAAATGGAAATTAACTTTATGGGCTGCCCTTTTAATGCTTATTTTATTTCTTTCTTATAATATTTTACAGTATTTTATCATTCAGAACTGGGTAGTTGATCAAGAAACACGAACCATTCAAAAAAAGATGAATGAAGTAACCGCGTACATTCAAGATTCAAATTTTAGAGGGAATGTTTCGGAGAGTGAACACTATTTAGACGTTCTGAATGAAAAGTATCAACTGATAAGGATCGTGAGGGAAAACAATTCTCCATTATTTACGATATCAGACGAGGTTCCACAAGGGTGGGTATCTCCGAAAAATGTGACAAAAGAAGAACTAGTGGAATTTTCGCCAAAAGGTGATCGTTTGTTGATATATAGGAGGCCAATCGAAGTAAACGACTTTAAAGGAACAGTAGAAATAGTGCGTAATTTAGAGAACTTTGATAGTTTGATTAACCAAATATTTATGTTAGTTATCGTAACAGGATTCGCTGCTATTCTCCTTAGTTTAATCGGCGGCAGACTTATTTCCTTTCAACTACTAAAACCTATTAATTCAATGATAAAAACAATGAAAAGAATAAAAGAGACTGGGCTGAATGAAAGGGTTCTAATTAACAAGCAACGAGATGAAATGACAGAGTTAGGAATTATGTTTAATGAATTAATGGATAACTTAGAAAAGTCATTTCAGCAGCAACAACAATTTGTAGAGGATGCCTCTCATGAATTAAAAACACCGTTGTCCATCATACATGGACATTTATCGCTTATCAATCGTTGGGGGAAGGATAATCCAAAAGTTTTGGAACGCTCAATTGATTTAAGTTTAAATGAAACCAACAGACTTATTCACCTAGTTTCGGAATTATTGACTCTCTCAAGAGCAGAAGAATCCACTACAAATATGAACTCATTGGAAGAAGTCAAAATGAAGGAAATTATGCAAGATATTGTTGAAAACTTTCAAACAATAAATAATGATTTTAAAATATCCTCCACTATAGATATTGATACGGATTTTACTATAAAAATACTGAAGAGCCACCTTGAACAAATCATGATCATTTTATTAGACAATGCCACTAAATATTCAACAGATGAAAAGGTCATACAGATTAATGTAAGACATACGGACAAGGAATTGACGATTGAGGTAAAAGATTATGGAGTAGGTATCCCGAAAGAAGAGTTACCTTTTGTACTCAATCGCTTTTATCGTGTGGATAAAGCAAGAAGTAGAAAACATGGTGGGAATGGGCTAGGACTATCGATTGCAAAAAGGATACTGGATATTTATCAAGGAACTTTAGAAATCGATAGTGTGTATGGGAAATGGACAAAGGTTCAGATTACTTTACCACTAGGTTGATAAGGAGTGAACTTTTATCAAAATGTATCGATTCTTTACGCAGAATTGTGGTCTTTTATTTTAAAGTTAACGGACTTTATATAATGAATAACGTCTTGCCCTAATAGAGATTAACTTATCCTCTTCTTAGGTTATACTTAAAGGCTAATAAATTTTTAGACGGCATAACTATTGTTTGTATCTATGTTAAATAAAAATAAAGTTTGCAGAATGAGAAAAAAGTCTGCTTAAGAAGAAAAAAGTTTGCTTAAAGTCTCGTGGGTGTATCCAGAGTATGGGTATATTCACGAGGCTTTTTTATGTTTATTGTGGGCTACCAAAGGGTTTTCGAGAGGGACAAGGTGACACTTACGGGCTGGGTAATACCGTATAGGTCATCGCCCATAAAAAAATAAATATATAAATAATTAGGCAGAGGTCAAGTGGTAAGTATGGGGAATGACGGTGGTACAGGGGAAACCGTAAGATATAGTAGTGTGCCTCATCTTTCAAGGGAAGCGCACGTCCAGTAACGTGTAACAAGCCCCAAGCAAGGTCCTCGCCCTTAAAAATAAATATATATAAATAAATAGGTATGGGCCACGAGGTAAGTATGGGAATGGCGGTGGTACAGGGGAAACCGCAAGGTATAGTAGAGTGCTTCCTCTTTCAAGAGAAGTCCACGTCCATGAAGGTACACCATGCTTCAGACTTAAGCACTCGCCCATAAAAAAATAAATAATAATAAAAATAAATAATTATGTATGGGTAACGTGGAAAGTATGGGATTGACGGTGGTATATGAGAAACCGTAAGGTGCTATGTATGAGGCCGATGGGTTAAAGGTATCTTCGATACCTCATTTATTGGCGAGGTGCGAATATCATTACTGAAACACCCACTAAACAGATACCAGCATCTATCCAATCGTATAAATAAGGTATACCCCATCCTCAAATACGGAAGGACTCCTCCATAGCAGCATATACTCCGCATGGGAATGCTCGAAATGTAGTAATTACCACCTTATTACGCCAAGTCAACTCCTCCGAAAACACCCCATTAATGGCTTATCTTCTCTTAACCATAGCCAATTAAGATCCCCCTCCACCAATTTCGGCAATTCCAACAAATTTAAAAAGTACAATTGCATAGGCACCTCATTAGAAGGCAAGAATCGGTTATGGTACAGGGGGCACCGTTAGGTGCCCTAATTGGGTTTTGGTCACTCCTCTAGATGGTGATCTCTCCACTATGTTTAAGCAAACTTTATTCTTATCTTTTTTATTTTTAGAATTACTTTTCTGCTGAAAACGGGCAAATCTTTGAGCAAACTTTATTCTCATTAAAAAAGTTGGGTAATGCCTTTGAAGTCATATGTGGCAAGGGGTGAACGTGATTCCTCGCTTCTGCAAACTTTATTCTAATTTAACA